>NZ_JAUBUI010000025.1:0-74996 GCF_036705385.1 Microcoleus sp. B3-A4
TATTCACAACCCTTGCTGAGGGTGGCTGACACCATTGCATATGAATGCAAACCTCTATCCCACATTAACAACATTTCTTTCGTAACTGAGCGCAATAATCTTAAGGCTCTGACTCTTTCTCCCATCTTGTACGGACATATTAAGGCATCAAATATTAAGTGTGTTCCTGCTTCTACTAAAATAACTAATCTAGCCTTGGGAAAAGCAGCCCTTGTACCTGGACGGCTACCTGGACGCCCAAAAACTCTGGCATTTTCATTACTATCTGGGATGTCTAAGCAGGTTCCATCTATTGCTACAACTCTCAATCCATTCAGAAAAGCTCCCATTGTTTCAGTTGTAGCCATTGGTCGTACCAACTGATGAAATAACTTGCTCATTACAAGAGGTCCTAATCTTTTTCGGGCTTTAGTAATAGCTGCCTTGCAGGGAGTTTTCCAATATTTACCCGTTTTCAACCAGACTTCATTAAGTCCATCAATTAGATTTTTTAGTACGTCGCGCATTGAGTCTTTTGACCATAAGCTCATTGCTATGATTAGACATACTACCACTTGTGATCGTAGCCCACGATGCCGTTTCTCTTTTGCTTTCGCTTTGAGAATAGCTGCTTCTATTTCTGTTGATGGGATTGCTATTTCTATTGCTTTGAATATATCGCTACTTTTGAGCTTGGGGGATTCTAATAATATTTTTTTGTACGGCACTATACTTGATTTACTTTTTTGTACATCATACCTAGTTTATCACTTTTTCGGTCTTAAGTAAACCGTATTGCTAGATAAAGGGGTTATTTTTAGCTTAAAATTATGTTGCTTAAAGATGTTGCAGAGTGCTTTGCCAGCAACATATTTCATAGAGATAACTCAATTAACTGTTTCTCCGGCGCAATTTCATTTTTTTGACTGGCGGCTTCAAACCAACCCTGAACAGCATCTTTCAGCATCTCTAACAATCGGTTTTTAACTTTTTGATGTAGGTGGCAATCTCGGGATCTGAGGCACTTTTTCCCGAGGCTTCGCCAACGGTTGCCAGCGCGAACGTGCTGCTGAGAACGGCAACGGTGAGGAAAGTCGCAAACTGTCGTTGGCGATGTGCCATCATCGTTTTGGTCGGGTAGAGACTCGGTTTTTGAGCTGCGGCGGTGTCTTGTCGCTATAGGTAAATGGTAGCCATTTGTTGTTCTTTAATCTCTCCTCCAACCATTTGGGTTTCTCGCTAAACGAGCTCGGTGCCATGCTGACAGAAGGATGCGTTCTCATCCCCTAATGGCGCTCAGTCCTGGGAGGACATCTTCGATCGCATTTTCAAAGGCTCATTTGGAAGTTCTTTTTGATGCCATTCTATCGATCTTTTTACGAAGATAATAAACAACAACCTGACAGAATGGCTCGAGTTCTCCTCCATTATCGCCATTCCACTTGCGTAGTTCTTTTCGTATATCTGCATCAGAGGGTTGTTTTTGAATCAATCCTTTGCGAAAGGCCTCTAATACTCCTTTACGAGTACGAACCAACGCACTTTCATTCAAATTCAAGACTTCCTTGATTTCTGTATCGAATTGGGTATCATCTGATTCAACTGTACCGTCTGCCAAGAAATGTATTTTACCTTCGACGTTATGAGATGGATTGGCAGGGTTAAAAGTTAGATCGAGATTTCCTTTTTTTGTGTCACAGTGCTGTTTATCTTTCTTTTGCCCTTCTCCTCCTCGACAAGCCCCAAGGAGATTATTGTATTCTAGCTGTCTCTGAGGGTATATATCTTGGCTTTGCCAGTGTTCGATTTTCATGTTTTCTGAGTCAGGACGAATCCGTTTCATACAGTAACAGCAAATTCCTCTTTGCTCGCTCACCAGACTTGCTCTCAGGTCATCTTTTCCGGCATAGTTATCATAGTCACTATTTGTATTGCACCGATGCTGTGTCAACGACGTTGGTTCGGTCTTTTTCTGGATATTTCTCATTCATTACCTTCTAAGAATTTAATCAGCGATCGAGCTTGAGTAATCTCAGGAGCTTCGTGTCCAATTTTTTCAACAAGGGGCATCATAGCTTGACGTGCGCCATCAAAATTTTCCTCATCAATTAGTCTAAAAAGAGCGTGAAGCTTGTCTGCTACCTCTTGATTACGTTCTGACGCTCCCATCTGCTCCTCTAGTATTCGGTTGGCATCAAGACCATAAGATTCTAATGGAATTGTAGAAATAACTTTGCCAGTTTCTTCATCACGTTCGAGGCCTCTAATACAGCTTGCTTCGACTTCACCAATAACAAGCGGCGAATGGGAAGTGCAAACAAACTGGATTGAGGGGAAGGTTTTGGTGAGGTCATTCACAACTTGACGTTGCCATTTCGGATGGAGATGTACATCTATTTCATCAATTAAGACTAGCCCTGGTGTTTTTTGCAAAATCAGAGGCAATTTTTGACTAGATATATATTCTGATTTTTCGGTTAGGAAAGAGGCATTTTGAGTAACGATTTTGATGGCAATATCGGCAATTAGACCTACCATCATTTTTTGACCTGCACTAAGGTTACTAAAGGGTTGGGGGTTGCTTTGGATAGAAACAACTATTTCCGATCGCTCTGGGTCAAACCATAGGTCATCTGCATTGGGAATACAACGCAAAATAGCCAACTTTACCACCTTGTAACCAGGGCGCATTTGTCCCTGTCGATTGACCGAAGCGATCGCTTCTTTCTGAAACCAAGTATGGAGATCGGCGATTCTAATCCGTTCTTTAAAGCAGTCATAGAAGGCATCCCAACGGCGGGCGGGGCTGGTGTGGGTAGTGGCTTTGGGGTCACGTTGGTTGGAGGGTAGCCAAGCTCGACCTGCTCCGTAGTAGGCGATGATGGGTAGCCAAATTTTTTCGCCTTCTTCAACCTGTCGAAATAAAGTGGAGATAATTTCTAGAGCGTCTTTGGCTTCTGTGTTGGAGGTTCTAGAGCCGTTAGTTTTGATTTGTCTGAGCCATTGGACTGGCTGACGGTTAATCGTGCCGATCGCTTCAATCTGGACGGGTTTTCGTTCTATAAATTGGGTGATGGTGTCGGATTCGATCGCTTCTAAGCGAATTTCTGAGGGAAGAATGTTACGGCGGCTATTGTTGAGGGTTGTGTCGGGGGAGTTGACCAGCCAAATTCCAGCCGCGATCGCCAAAGCATCGAGGATCGTCGTTTTACCTGTGCCATTGTCCCCAACTAGCAAGGTAAATTGGGGATGCAAGTCAAGGGTATAGTCTGAAAATTTCTTGAAGTTTTCGATTTTTACTCGGTCAATTCTCATGGTAATGTCCCACTGTTGATGGGTATTCAGCTTGTAATTTGTAGCATAGAAATCATCGTAGTACGACACCAACAGCTTTAATTATAGGATATCTATATGTCTCACAAAAAAGAACGATCGGACTAGAAACTAAAAGAGCGATCCTCTTCGAGGGCAACGCTTACGCACGCTCATTGAATGACGCTTGACTCACTGGTAATTTTGAAGTATTTGGTATTGAGTATTGCGATCGCTAGCAACTTCAACTCATTGCCTCAATCTTTCACCGCTACATCTGATCGAGCTTAGAATTTTCATCCCTAGAAGGAAACACTAGGTATTTGTTTTTTATTGACTGTAAAAATTGCTATTCTATCACAATAGCATTACCCCTATCTGCTTTTTATGGAAATAGATCGTGTGCCATTTCTGAATCGCCTCCGGCGCACCATGTCCTCTGCGGAAGCTTGGGGGTTGAGTGTAGTTGGATATCTGATGTGGTTTACCTTAGCGCCCTCGATGCAAGCAGAAATTGGCTCTGCATCGCTTTTGGTCTGGATTCCTGGTGTGATCGCCGGAATTCTGTTTAACCTTCAAGTTAAGAGTTTGGGTGAGAAATATCCAGATGTATCTGGGGGAACGCCAAATTACATCACGCGATTGCTCCATCGTTACCCTGCCCTTTCCCGCTACTTGGGGATTGCCTACTTCTTGGGGTGGGTTTCCTTTCCGCCAATTAATGCGATCGTCATCACAAATTTGATCCAATTCCATTTAGAGCCGATGGGGCTGAGTATTCCAGAAAAAGTGTTTGAGATCGGTTTTACTACGATCGCTTACTTTTTAGCATTCAGTGGCACTCGCGCCGTCGCCATTCTGCACCTCTTTTTTATCTTTCCTTCGATCGGCTTTTTACTGCTCTTCTGCGTTCAGGGTTTAGGCTGGCTTGCCTTTTCGCCCCAAAGCCCCGGACTCTTGCCCAGTAGCATTGATGCCCTCAGTGTCCAGGACTGGCTGAAATGGTACTTGTTTGCCGCTTATAGCTTCTATGGCTGTGACACAGCTTCATCCTTTGTAGCAGACAGTCTCCACCCAAAAGACACCCTCAAGGCGCTGTCTTGGGTTGCGTGGTTCATGCCTCTGGTGTTTGTGGGTGGCAGTTTAGTGTTGGTGCAGTTGGGAACCGCTCCCGGTTTAGAAGGCAATTTGTACGGCAATTTCTTGGTGGCTGCCAAGCCTTTCTGGGGAGACGCTGCCCCTGTCATAGTCACATTGCTGGTTGCGGCTACCTGTTTGTTGGGATCTGCGACTAGCGTTTGCAACACACCCCGCATTCTTTTCCAATTCGCGCAGGATGGGCTGTTGTCTCCAGTGTTTGGCGCAGCGTCCCGTCGGGGTGCCCTAGAACCCGCGTTGTTGCTAAGCTTTATCTGTAGTTTAGGATTTTTAGTATGGGGCAACACCACTCGAATTGTCGTGGTGTCAGGGGTGAGTTTATTCATTTCTATCATGGGGTTGCACTTGGGGCTGTGGATGCAGCGCAACGATCCAGTCGTGCGTTGGGGGCGACTATCCTTAGCATTGCTGGTGGTGGAGTTCATTTCCCTGGTGGTGGGTGGTGTTGCCTGGGGAGGGATGGATTTTGCTCTCGGGTTGCTGTTGCCTTTAGCAGTGATAGCGATCGACGCTGCAATTCTGCGGATTCCTTGGGCATGTTTGCACTTACCATGGTGGGATCGACTCCATACCAAGCCAGTAATTCCTCCTAAAAACGAATACTTTGTGGTGCTTCAGGTCGGAATTTTGATTACGCTGATTTGTGGTACAGCGACGATCAGTTGGCTGATTCGCTCCTGGCTGCGGGTAGAAGCCGGAACCAACAATCCCTATCTGCTGATTATTGTGTTGATGACGCTGGCCTTTGTGGGAGTGGCAATTGCTTGCTGGACAAGTCTGCCCCAGGTTGCTGCGATAGAAGAACTAGCAATTTCCTCGACCGCGCAAGCTAAAGAACTGGAGACAACCCTAAACGAACTGAAAAAAGTCCAGATGCAAGTTATCCAAAGCGAAAAAATGTCTAGCTTGGGGCAGTTGGTTGCGGGAATTGCCCATGAAATCAATAACCCGGTCAACTTCATCCACGGTAATCTCACCTACCTGGACGAATATACCCAAAATCTGCTGCAGATGATAGAACTCTATCAACAGCGCCATCCCAGCAACGATCCAGACGTGCAAGCAATGGCAGAGGAAATCGAGTTGGAATTCCTCAGTGAAGATATCCCAAAGATAATTTCATCTCTAAGGGTAGGAACCCAGCGAATTCGCGGTATTGTCCTCTCGTTGCGAAACTTTTCTCGTATGGATGAAGCAGACTTCAAAGATGTTGATATTCATGAGGGAATTGAAAGTACATTGCTGATTTTGCAACATCGGCTCAAAGATAAACCAGACTGTCCAGGCGTGGTAACGATCAAAGACTATGGCACATTGCCCAAGGTGGAATGTTTCCCCGGACAACTCAATCAGGTATTCATGAATATTTTGGTTAATGCGCTGGATGCCCTAGATGACAGGAATACCAAACGCTCCTATCAGGAGCTTAAAGACACCCCGAACCAGATTACGATTCGGACTTCTGCGATCGACAATCAATGGGTGGAGGTTGCGATCGCTGACAACGGAATCGGTATGCTAGACCAAGTGAAGCAGCGCATTTTTGACCCATTTTTCACGACCAAAGCCATCGGTAAAGGTACGGGTTTGGGGATGTCGATTAGTTATCAAATCATTACTGAAAAACATGGCGGTAAAATCAAATGTTTTTCTACACCTGGCTCAGGCACTAAGTTTGTGATTCAGCTCCCCATTCGGCAACAGACAATTTCAGCACTCCCGATTCCTGCTCAATCTTAACCACTTCGCGTTCAGTGCAGCCCTCAAACAATCTGAGGCGATACCATAATCGATCGGAGTGTCAATTACCGCCAACTGCTCGATCTGAAGCCGTAAGAATCTTAGAAGCGCGATGCTCAAACAAAAATCGCAATCTTCGCAGAACAATAAGACGAGAAATTCAGAGAGCGATAGTACCGAATAGAAGAGCGATCGCTCTACTGGTAATTTTAAAGTATTGGGTATTGCGATCGCGACCTACCGACTTGGTTCAGTGGCAGACCGCCCCGCAAGACCCCAAACACACACGCAGAAACAGGGTGGGCTTTCCGCTGCACGCTCATTGTTCGGCGACTGTTGATAACTTCTACCTCATTTGAACGGGGTTAATTGATTGTGCCAAAGTGGATAAGTGCTGCGCGGATCGCGATGAACCACACCGCGAGCGTGGCAAATAGGTAGAGGTAGAACCGAAGTATGATGAGATTGAATGTGCAATGAACAGCACTATGCAATGTGCGAAACACAACGAAGACCCACGCGGCGTTCACATACACTGTATCCACCTGTTTTGTGATGAACAGATATAGGACAAGTGCATAGAAAAGTATCGGGATCTCGAAAAGGTTTTTTAGATTATCCGATGGATGGGATACGCTTGGTGGCGAGATTTGTGCCAGTGCGCCCGGTACAGCAAAATCCTTTTGACCGAGCTTTCTACTTGTGATAAAACTGATACGGCGGATGTACATATACACCCAGACTAGGAGTGTTAGAAACACTGTGGCAAAGAAGGGAGTAAAGATTGCTTCTTGGATCATTTATACCTCTCCAATTTGATTATTCTGAGGGTGGGTGGGCGATAAAGTGCGCGATATGCGATGTACCAGGCTTGAAGAAACATATAGCAACGTAAATCCAATCAGAGGATGTAGTATCTCTAGGTGAAGAGGACTCTTGAGATGAATGCTGGCAAATTGTAGTCCGAGCAGCACGGGCATACTTGCGGCGAGATGTCGTATTCTGCGTGAGAATGGGGCGATAAACGACCATCCCAGTAATACTAATGACAATCCACTGTACCCTCGCACTAGCCAAACATGAATATTCCACCATGCAGGATTATTGAAGTAGGCAACTCCAACCGTCAATAACTGAGCAATTAAGCAGACATTAAAGACTATTGAAGTCGCGTAAAAGCCGATCTGTATCCAACGTGTGGGAGTGCGCTCGCGGTCGGTTTCCGAACAGGTTGTCATGTCAAGTTGCTTTTGAGATTACAAGGGTAATATAATTCGAGTATTCCAATGCTTCTAGACCTCGATCGGGTACTCTTTTTGAGACCATGACCATGAAAAGTCCCTTGCAGCTTTTATTTGAAGCGATCGACCAGGTGAAGGACGAACAAGATTTGCGATCGCAAGTCCTGCCCCAAATCGGTGAGTATTTTGCAGCTAAGCGATCGGGAATCTTTTTCTTCGATCAACTGCCCTTGGTAGATAATAATCTTCAGAAAATACTGAAAGTTGGGCTATCGATCGAGCACAATCCTGTTGTGCGTTATTTAGCGGAACGTCATGCTCCTGTCCATGAAGCATTGGTGGCATCACCCAAGGTTTGGACAATAATTTGTCCCCGACCCGATCATTGGCACGTGATGGCGGGGCCGATCGTAAATAGCGGTAAATTAGCGGGTGTAGTGGGCTGTACCCGAGAACAGTCAATGCCCGCCTTTGATACACAAAATCTAGCCGATTTGAGTGCTATCTGTTTGCACTTGTCTGTTTGGGCTGCAACAGTGCGCGAAGCGAAGCTATCCGGTAGGGAATCGCAACACCAAGCTTTCAAGAGCTCACGCCTAACGCCTCGTGAATTGCAAATTGCCGAATTGGTTGCTTTGGGGCGAACCAACGCAGAAATTGGGAGGGAACTTTGGATCACTGAGAATTCAGTCAAGCAAGCTTTGAAGCGAATGTTCCGTAAGCTTGAGGTTTCGTCTCGTGCAGAAATGGTTGCACAGCTTTCCGCGACCAAATATAATTTGCCAAGTGTAAAAACCTCTCCATCCAACTTGATGCAGAACACCCACCAATAAACTTAACGCTAGAAACCCCGAGAGCGATGGCACTTAATTGAAGAGCGATCGCTCTACTGATAATTTTGAAGTATCGGGTATTGCGATCGAGTGTTGGAAACTAAACTTCATCAAATGAATGATTAGATATTACTTTGTAGTTTGGGGCAACTATTGATTTAGTCCACCGCACAAGTATCCCTTCACCGTGTCTTTACTTGCACCCACCCCACTCGGAAGCGTAAAGATCATTTCAACATCTAATAGATTGCCGTTCATTGAGGTAAATACCTCAATTGGCAAAGCACGCTGAAATGCTGTGGCGGTATTTTTGGCTTTCATTACACCTAAGTTCAGATCCGTGCTGAGAGTCTTGATACCCTCGCGGGGCAAAATGGGTCGTAATTGGGAAAATGCTCTCTCTATCGATCACCCCTCAACCTGAACAGGTGCAGAAAAGGCGGCACCATTCAAAAAGTCCCCCTTTTTTTGAAAGCTTTCCTCGCAGGTTGTGGCAACAGCGGGGGCGGCTAAACATATGAGAGCTAGAGCCAACACAAGCGATCGCATATTAGCTTAGTTAGAAGAATGAAATCAAACAATAATCAAGATTATGATGAACCATCATAGAATTGTTTGGCAAGTGAGGCAAATACCTTTGATGCTTTTTAGCCTGAGTTGCAGTCCGGTTAGTATTGGCTGCTATCCTAGCAACTATACAAACTAGAATAATTAAGGGTAAAGACTAAAAGAGCGATCGTACTTAATTGAAGCTTGTACTGATACAATACTCCGGACACTTTTTGTAACGAGACTACAAGCTTTACAGGGCAAGGATCATAAATAAAGTCGAGTTAAATGCAAGTCAGGGGTGGAGCTGACATTGATTTAATTATCCACAGTGGCTCAAAGTCAAGCGAGAATAAGCCATTGGGCCATATAAAAACTGTCCGGACTATTGCTGATATAGAAGGTCAATTTAATGCTGGAATCTCATCTTCCAACAACATTTCACCCGCTTCACATAAGTTCGCTTGTAGGTCGTCTAAAGTTTCTCCTTGAGAATGCGCTCTCTTAGAAAGCGGGAACATAGACTACATATAAATTCGTGTCAGGGTCTTTCGGAACTACCACAGTAAACCTTTTCCTCAATTTAAACTCAAACAGCTTGACTTTCAAGCAATATCCAATAAAATTAAGTTTAGCATATCTATCACCTACCATACGTGAAATCACTTAGAGAAACGCTCACTGACACTACCTAGAGATGCAGCAAGTTTAAATCAAATACAAAGACGCAAGAGTCTAGCATTTGGATGTTTCGCACTTAGGTAGTCAGCAGCCTGTAAACCATTTTCATCAACTTTATAGTTGCCTGTTTCTAGATCAATGATGACCCTCTTACCAACATTCTCTTCTAAGTCAATTTTGGGGCGGATGTTGCTCTCATACAAATGTTTGGCACGAGGCGGGACTTCTTCACGACTCCCAAGGATGGTTTGCATACATTCCCCCTTGTTTGTAACTTTAGATCTTGTTACGGACGTAGGCTGTATTACGCGAATTCACCATGTTTCTGGAGCGAGTTCTTGGGTTTTACCTGCGTGATACTCAGCCCGTGGCGCTGCAAGTTGGGCAAGAGCATCGGGATAACAAGCATGGGCTAGTTCCCATCTGGGCTCATCTTCAAGTTCTTCCATAATCGCATCTTGCTCGCTTACAGACCAGGTTTTCAACTTAGCGACGATCGCGCGCTCAAGTCAGTCAGTCATGGTTAGCACACTCTTACAATAGACCTCTTAAAAAAGTAGGCAAGGCGATCGCGACCTGTACACTGTTAAGAGCAACGCTCGCGCCCGGTCGAATTGGTACAAATAGGTTGTAGTAGGATGTATAATCCTAAGTTGGAATAATTCAGGGTGAGACAGATAATGAGCTACTGGGATGTAAAAAACCTGAGTTCTCACAACTATTAAGCGTCTGTTCGGAGTACGTCCAGAGAGCTTTAAACAGATGGTTTCTAGAGCGCGATCGCAGAATTTCTCAGGATGCGCTTATCCAAGCGCCAATTCTGGGTTTTCCAACTCTAGCACAGGTATTATATTTATAGTTAAAGATTAGACCATAATGCACTTTAGCATTGAATGAGCGGACAAATATTGGCACTTGCTAACAATCTGATGCTCTGCTCTTTTAATTTTTCCCAACAGGCGATCGAACGTCGCTGTCTCAGGTTCCCATCCATCAATTCCCCACCCGAATAATCCGACACCTCGAAAAAACGAATATGAAAACCACGCTGCCCGGTTACAAACTTTTATCGTTGCCCCTTCATGAAGGTGTCAATACAGTTATTTATCGCGGGGTTAGGGAGTCCGACCTAACTCCGGTTGTAGTAAAAACCCTCAAACCCGAATATCCCACAATAGAAGAAATCGCACGATTGAGGCATGAATATAAAATTCTCAAAACTCTGAACCTAGCCGGGATTATCCAAGGTTACTCTGTGGAAGAGCATAATAACGGTCTGGCGCTGATATTAGAAGATGTTGGAGGAGACTCCCTGAAAAAGCTAATCACGGCTAAACACCTTGAAATCAACGAATTTCTGAGTCTGGCAATTCATCTAGCAGAGACCCTAGCTCAACTGCATGAAAATAAGATTATTCATAAAGATATTAAACCGCAGAATATTATTATCAACCCCAAAAATGGTCAAATAAAAATTATCGATTTTAGCATTGCCACGCACCTAGAGCGAGAAAACCAGAGCCTCAGCAGTCCCAACTTGCTAGAAGGCACCCTTGCCTATATGTCCCCAGAACAAACCGGGCGGATGAATCGATCAATTGACTACCGCACCGACTTTTACTCATTAGGTGTCACCTTTTATGAAATGCTAACTGGAAAGCTGCCCCATCAAGCCACGGATCTCCTGGAATTAATTCACTGCCATATCGCTAAAAGACCAGTGCCGCCCCATCAGCAAATCGGTGAGATTCCCCAAGCAATTTCTGATATTGTAATGAAATTATTAGCCAAAACTGCTGAAGACAGATACCAAAGCGCTAGGGGGCTAAAAGCTGATCTAGAAATATGCCGTCATCAACTGCAAACGCAGGGAAAAATTGCCAACTTTCCAATCGGTAAGAGGGATAAATTTGGACAATTTATCATCCCGCAAAAGCTCTACGGTCGCGAGCAAGAAGTAGCGACTTTGATGGCAGCTTTTGAGCGAGTCTCCGGCGGAAACAGCGAAATGATGCTAGTGAGCGGTTACTCAGGGATTGGCAAATCTTCCTTAGTGAATGAAGTTCAAAAACCGATTCTCAAGCAGCGCGGGTATTTTATCTCCGGTAAATTTGATCAATTAAAGCGAAATATTCCTTATGCTTCTTTGATTCAAGCTTTCGCCGGCTTGATGCGGCATCTGTTAACAGAAAGTTCGGAAAAACTAGCCATTTGGAAAGAGCAACTCTTAGAAGCTTTAGGCTCAAATGGCCAAGTCATAGTAGATGTTATTCCCGAAGTCGAACTGATTGTCGGCCCTCAAGTATCTGTTCCGCAATTGGGGGCCTTTGAATCCCAGAATCGCTTTAATCGCGTGTTTAAAGAATTCATTCATGTATTTACTAAACCCTCACACCCGCTCGTCGTATTTTTGGATGACTTACAGTGGGCAGATTCGGCATCGCTCAAGTTGATTGATTTGCTGATTTGTGACCCGGACAGCCAATATTTACTGCTGATGGGAGCCTATCGAGATAACGAAGTCAGTCCGACCCATCCGTTGATGCTGACCTTGGAGGAGATTCAAAAGAATGGGGCGGTTGTAAATAATATAATTCTCCGTCCTTTGGATATTAGCAACGTCAGCTTGCTGGTAGCAGATACCCTCAATGAGTCTTCCGCTCTGAAAAACCGGGTTTCTGAATTGTCCGAGCTACTTTTCAATAAAACGCAAGGCAATCCTTTCTTCTTGACTCAGATGTTCGCTACTCTGCATCAAGAAAAGCTATTGACCTTTGATTTCAGTGCTGGGTGCTGGCATTGGTCATTAAACCAAATTCAAGCAGTAGGGATCACAGATTATAATGTCGTCGAACTGATTTCCAGAAATATTCAAAAACTCCCGGAAGAGACGCAGGATGTCTTAAAGTTAGCCGCCTGTATTGGAGACAAATTTAATTTAGAAGTTTTGGCTATTGTCAATGAAAAATCTCAATCGGAAACGGCGGCTGATTTGTGGCAAGCACTTCAGGCTGGCTTGGTTTTGCCTTTGAGCGAAGCCTACAAAATCCCTCTCGTTTTTACCTCCGATGAAATGAGCAGGGAAGTACAGGAGAGAATAGCTCCAGATTCTCCTCTGCTATCATCCTCACCTGCCCCTTTGCCTTACAGCCATCACGGGCCTATCGCTTACAAATTTCTCCATGACCGGGTGCAGCAAGCGGCGTATTCTCTCATTCCGGAATTTCAGAAACAACAGACCCACTTTAAAATTGGTGAACTGCTACTAGAGCATACTCCAACAGAGGAGATTGAAGAAAATATCTTTGAGATTGTCAATCAGTTAAATGTTGGGGCTGACTTCATCACCAATCAGGCAAAAAAAGATCGTCTAGCCCGATTAAATTTGATAGCTGGTCGAAAAGCCAAAGCAGCGTCAGCTTATGAAGCTGCTGTCACGCAACTAAGAGTAGGGTTAGAACTCTTGGCACAAAACAGTTGGCAGAGTAACTACGATCTGACACTAGCACTCTATGTAGAAGCGGTGGAAGCGGAATATCTTAATACCAATTACGAAAGGTCAGCAATTCTTGCTGAGGTTGTTCTGCAACAAGCCACCACCTTGCTCGAAAAAGTGAAAGTATACGAGCTACAAATCCAGTTTTATATGGCTCAAAATCAGATGTTAAAAGCCATTGATACTGGGCTGCAAGTGCTGGATATGCTGGGTGTTACCTTGTCAAATGACGAGGGTAACGGGGGTTTTCTGGTGGAGTTGCCAGATATCGCCGACTTAGACAATATCCCAGAGATGACAGACCCTTACAAAATAGCGGCTTTAAGTATACTGACTTTTCTTACTTCTCCGGTTATTACTGCTAATCCCGCAATTTTGCTCCCACTTGCAGTGACGTTGGTTAAAATCTGCATGGAGTATGGCCATTCCTCTCTTGCTGCTTTTGCGTATGCTTTTTATAGTATAATACTGTGTTCGGTAATAGGGGATATAGATGCCGGATATCAGTCTGGTAACTTGGCCTTAAAGTTGTTGAATAAATTTAATGCTAACTCGCTTCAATGTAAAGTTAATCAATTATTTTATGGCTTTGTTATACACTGGAAAGAGCCAGCTAAAAAAGCTTTACTCCCCTTACTGTCAGCGTTTCAAAGTGGACTGGAAACTGGAGATATAGAATATGCTGGTTATTCTGTTACTGTCTATTGTGCGAGCATATTTTTGACTGGGGAACGATTAGACATTGTAGAAGAGGAACAAGAGAAATATAGTGATGTAGCGCTCAAACTAAAACAAGATTATTCTATCTATTACATCCAGATATTTCACCAATTGACGCTAAATCTTCAAAATGAAACTGAGGTCACAAGTCACTTGGTGGGCACAAGTTTTAATGAAACACAAATGCTGCCTGTTTTTATTGAAACTAACAATAGGATTTTGCTGTTTATTACTTATCTAGCCAAGACAATTCTATTATATCTCTTTAAGGAACCAAAGAATGCCGTTGCCAATGCCAGTTTAGCCGCAGAACACCTAGTGAGCGTGATTGGAATGGTAGTTACCGCTCCTCACAACTTCTATTATTCCCTGGCTCTACTCGCTGTTTATCCTCAAGCTTCACACGCCGAACAACAACAATACATCAGCTTAGTTGAAGCTAATCAAGAAAAAATGCAGAAATGGGCATTTCATGCCCCGTCTAACTTCCAGCATAAGTACGAATTAGTGGAGGCGGAGAAAGCGCGGGTATTGGGAAAGATTGGAAAAGCGATGGAGTATTATGACGCCAGCATTCAAGGAGCCAGAGAACAGGGATATATTCAGGAAGAAGCCCTAGCTAATGAACGGGCAGCCGAGTTTTATTTCTCTCGCGGTCGGGAGAAGATAGCGGAGGTTTATTTGACGGATGCTTACTATGGCTATATTCGCTGGGGAGCGAAAGCAAAAGTGCAGGATTTATCAGAAGAATATCCTGAATTCTTCTCGCGAATACTGACGAAAGAAGCCCCCAGCTTCGACGTATCACGGACGACGTGCTCGACGACTACTGGGAGTTTTGCAGCACTGGATTTCGCCTCTGTCATGAAATCTTCTCAAGCTATTTCTGGCGAAATTGTTCTGGAAAGTCTGCTTTCTAAGTTATTGACAATTGCGATTGAGAATGCTGGGGCTGAAAAAAGCTACTTAATTTTAGAAAAAGATGGTCAACTGGTGGTAGAAGGGACGGCAAGCATAGGTAATAATGAGGTAGTGGTGCTGCAATCGACACCAATAGAAACGAGCCATAAATTGCCCTTTTCTCTCCTCAATTATGTGGCTAGAACTCTGAAGAATGTGGTTTTAAATGATGCGAGTCAGGAGGGAATTTTTACCAGGGATAGCTATATAGTTAACGCCCAACCCAAGTCAGTTTTATGTATGCCTATCGTCCATAAAGGAAAGCTCATTGGTCTGCTTTACTTGGAAAATAATCTGACAAGGAGTGCGTTTACTCCCGATCGCCTGGAAGTTTTAACCGTGCTTTGTTCTCAAGCGGCGATTTCCTTGGAAAATGCGCGACTCTATGCCAATTTGTCTGAGGCGACTGACAACCTGAAACAAGCCAATGAGCAATTAGAAGATTACAGCCGGACTTTAGAACATAAAGTGGAAGAGAGGACGCAGGAATTACAGGAAAAAAATCTGCTCCTGAGCCAGGAAATTCGCGATCGCGTGCAGGTAGAGCAAGCTCTGCGACTATCAGAAGCGCAATTAAAAAAACAAGCCGAACAACTAGAGCTTTCTTTCCAAGAACTCAAGCGCACCCAGACCCAGCTAATTCAGACTGAGAAAATGTCCTCCCTGGGACAGATGGTGGCCGGGGTGGCCCACGAAATCAATAATCCGATTAACTTCATATATGGCAACCTAACTCACGTCAAGACTTACAGTAAAGACATACTAGGACTGGTGAAACTCTATCAAGAACAATACCCCCATCCCACAGCAGCGATTGTTGAGGATATTGAGGCAATCGAATTAGATTTCTTGATGGAAGACTTACCCAAAGTGCTGGATTCGATGAAGGTGGGGGCAGACCGAATTCGCGAAATTGTCCTCTCCCTGCGAAACTTCTCGCGACTGGATGAAGCGGAAATGAAAGAGGTCGATATCCATGAAGGCATCGATAACACGCTACTGATTTTGCAGCACCGACTGCAAGCCAAATTAGACCAGCCTGCTATTCAAATAATTAAAGAGTACGGCCCGCTGCCGCTGGTGGAGTGCTATGCCGGCCAACTGAACCAGGTGTTTGTAAATTTACTGGCGAATGCGATTGACACTCTTCATGACCAAAGGGGGCCGCGCACGATCGCAATTCGCACCTCAGTGGGGTATGGGGAAGAAGAAAAATCCCCGATTTCTAATCCCCTCCTTGCGGAAAGCTCTACATTTTCTTCGGCTGAGGTGGATTCCCCCAACCTCGGCCCGACCCGCAAAGCTCCCCAATTTGTTGTGATTCGCATTTGCGACAATGGCCCCGGTATGACAGAGGAAGTGAACCGGCGGCTGTTCGACCCGTTCTTCACGACGAAACCCGTAGGGAAGGGCACGGGTCTGGGGCTGTCAATCAGCTACCAGATTGTGGTAGAAAAACACCGTGGACAGTTGAAATGTGTTTCTCATCCCGGTCAGGGAGCAGAGTTCATCATTCAGATTCCTATTAGGCAGGACTATCAAAAATTGGCTTTGCAAAGCCAAACCTGATGAGTAGTTGTTATTGCTATTTCCAGTGGGATCTGAGTAAAAGCTGCAATGCTGTTATGCAATTAGTAAGGTGCGTCAGAGCTTTAAACCATCAATAACCAGTCGAGAAACTTACCTGAAGCACCCTAAAAGTTAATTTGAGTAGACCCCGTGGCGTCCATTACTGTCAGACGAAAAACTAAAAGAGCGATCGACCCACTGCTAATTTTGAAGTATTGGGTATTGCGATCGCTTACCGTCGCAACTCCTTCAGTCCATCAAGGCTCGTTTACACACATCAAGTCCTTGAGTTAAGCATTGTTCTCGCCACTTGCGAGATATGGGTGCAAACATTTCTACCAACTGGTCTTTTGTCCATTCATAGCTCTGGTCTGACTTACCCCACCAGTAAGCACGATTCTCCGCCCGCAATGCCTTCAAGACTTGAATCGTTGAGTAAGTGCCAAATTCTGCGGTTAGTAAATCATAGCGACATTCTGGTAGAAGAGCTTGGCACCAAGTTTTTAATCCACCGCGAATTGGATATGACACACCTTCTGTACTGTTCGGTTCTATTGTTTCTGCTCCAAATCGTTTAGTTAGTCTTGAACAAGATTCTGATGTTGCAGAGGCGTCAAGCAAAAGCTTATAAGTTCCCCAGCGTCCTAAACCTGTGTGGAAATCAATATGCACTACCTCTGAAACATTACCAATCCATTGGGGCAAATTGCTAGCTAGAATCTCTTGAGTTTTGGATGCAGCATGACCACCAAAAAAAAGTCCCTTTGGAAAATCGTATTGCCCTACAGGAAAAGTGTTTCTCAAACTGGTCATTCCATATCTCAATATCAGCCATATAGCTTGAATAATATAAGGTTCAAATCGTGAGGGAGGTAAAGTTGGATTTAGAAAGGAATTGAATTTAGGATAGTTTTTTGGGCTGCCCTCAAAAACGTCTTCAGATAATAAAAAGTTACGGTTTAAGTCTATGTTATTTTCATTCCAACGTCGTCGCCATGCAAAACCATAAGGATTCAGAGCATGAATAAGTACAACTTTAATATCAGGTGACAACGATGTGAGAAGTTGGTGCTTTTCTAACAAGGTAAGTTGGATTGCCGAACCCAAAAAGCCTTCTACTCCATGCAAGCCACTAGAAATGACTACACATCGTCGTGGGTTGAAAGAACCACCGATCGCCACATCAATAGTTAATTCTTCACCAGTTGGACTAACCCGATCAATTGGATAGGCTGTCTGCTGATAACCCAAAGATGAAGATGCTGATCGAAAGCGCTCTCGTGCAGTAATGTAGTTGGGTGAAAATGCTTCTGAATAGCTCATAAATCTTCATTACCCACCAGTAACCTTACAATTATGCCTGGAAAGATAACTCACATGGCATAACTATTAATTATACTGTAGTTGCGGTCTAACACTTCGATCGCCCTTAACAAAGATCGCACTCTTGGCTTAACAATAACGCTTTGCCGTTCGGTTAGTATTCCCTTTTATTTTAGCAAGTATAGAAATAAGAACAATTAAGAGTAAAGACAAAAAAAGATAGTGCCTCAACCTAACTATTAATTTGGCTGCATAGTTATACCACTACCAGCTCTGCAATCTGTTCCTTGGACTTTCCAGAAAACATCATTGCCTTCCCGTCAGCCTCCACCATGAAGTGATGCCCATTGTCAGTAATAAAGTGCCAAGCGAGTATTCTTTTGCCACCGTACTCATTCATAGTATCGCCTGCCGTAACGCGCTCAAGCGTATGGCCGGCTGCATCGCACAAGGCTCGTATTAGTTTAATGTATCTCGGCTCGGCAGCACGGGTCTGGGCGAGCCGGGCCTCGCGATCGGAAATACTCAATGCTCGTCGAGTGACTTCCTGTTGGATTCGATCTTCTGGTACAACAATCAGGCCGGGGCGCGCTTTTAACCAGTTAGCATTTAATCGTTCGAGACTCTCTTCTTGTGCGATCGAATAAAAGTCCTCATTTATGCCATTTAGCCTGTCTCTCTCAGCATTTTCGCCGAATAACTCACTCGAAAAGAAGGATGCTAACTTTGTCTTTCGTGCTGTAACCAGCGCCTCTCCTTTTGCAAAAAGATCGGTATGTTGTGTCGCGCCGATTTGCTGAAGGCCTTCTTTAACTAGCGCGATGACCGCAGGCTGCCACCTTGTGTTATAGACAAACTGAGCAAAACCGCCATTATTCACCTGCCCGAGGTAGTAATCAACGTAGTAACTGAGGAGTGCGTCGTGAGAAATTTCTGATAGATTCAGAAGCTCTTCAAATAGTGCATTCACAAAGTCAATATTTGATTGGATCGTCGCGCGGATATCATCGCTATTCATGCTTTCTGCTGAGAGTACGACCGCATCTTTCGAGCCAAGTATGTCGTCACTCATTTTTCCGTCTCCCTCTTAGGCTAGAACTTTTTATGTTGCTCAACTATTAATTATATTGCAGTTGCAACATCGAATATAGCCTATCATGCTCTTTTATGCTTTTTGAGGAACGACAATACTCAAAATCACATCAGCGTTCATCTGTGTTTATCTGCTGAAATCTGCGGTTTAAAAATCCCAATCTAATCGATTTACTTTGATCCGGTATATAGAAAACCCCCAAACCCTTTTAAAAATAAAGTTTGGGGGTTTTCTTGCTAAATCCAGTTCAAATCACAACTTGCTCGGCTCGATCGCCGGAGCACGCAGAGACAGAGTTTTATCCGTAGCACCCTTAGCCACAAGCGACGGCACAGAATCGCGCAATTTTGCAGTCAACTGTACAGTGGTCGCATCGTAAACCTGAGTCAGCATCTTCGGATACAAACCAATGCCAATAATCGGCACTAACAGAGCCGCAATAATAAACACTTCTCGCGGTTCCGCATCCACCAATTCCTCGTGTTCCGACAATTCCTTATTCTCAGGCCCGTAGAAAATCTCCCGCAGCATCGACAGCAGATAAATCGGAGTCAAAATCACCCCGACAGCAGCTAGAAATACCACGCAAACCTTAAACACTGGATTGTAAGCATCGCTGGTGGCAAAACCTACAAACACCATTAATTCTGCTACAAAACCGCTCATTCCCGGCAAAGCCAAGGAAGCCATAGAACAAGCAGTCCACATGGCAAAAACCTTACGCATTTTCTGCCCCACACCGCCCATTTCGTCGAGCATGAGCGTGTGAGTACGATCGTAAGTGCATCCTACCATAAAGAACAAACTCGCCCCAATTAAACCGTGGGAAACCATTTGCAGCATTGCACCGCTGGTTCCCAAATCGGTAAACGAAGCTATCCCAATCAGCACAAAGCCCATGTGCGAAATGGAAGAATAAGCAATTTTTCGCTTCAAATTTCGCTGAGCAAAAGAAGTTAATGCCGCGTAAACAATGTTAACCACACCCAAAATTACCAAGATGGGCGCGAAGGTAGCGTGAGCATCTGGGAGCATTCCCGCATTCATCCGCAGTAAAGCGTAACCGCCCATTTTTAGCAGAATTCCTGCTAGCAACATATGGGCGGGTGCGGTTGCTTCCCCGTGAGCGTCAGGGAGCCAAGTGTGCAGCGGAAAAATTGGCAGTTTGACGCCGTAAGCTATTAAGAAACCTGTATACAGGATCAATTCTACATTGGGGGCGTAATCTTTCGCTGCGATCGCCCGCATATCAAAAGTCACCGTATCGCCGTAAAACGCCATCGTCAGCCCGCCAAGCAAAATAAACAGCGAACCGCCTGCGGTGTAAAGGATAAACTTAGTTGCTGCGTAAAGGCGCTTCTTGCCGCCCCAGATGGACAAAATCAGGTAAATCGGGACTAATTCCAGTTCCCAAACCAGGAAAAACAGCAACATATCCTGCACGGCAAAAACTGCGATTTGGCCGCCGTACATTGTCAGCATCAAAAAGTAAAAAAGCTTCGGTTTAAATGTGACAGGCCAAGCAGCTAAAGTAGCCAGCGTAGTAATAAAACCAGTCAGCAGAATCAGCGGCATTGATAAACCGTCAGCACCCACCGACCAATTCAAATCGAGTTGCTGCACCCAAGTATAGCTTTCTACCAGTTGCAAATCTGGATTGCTGAAGTCGTACTGAGTGTAAAAAGCGTAAACAAGTAGGGCAAAATCGATCAAACCCACAATTAGGGCATACCACCGCACCGTCTTGCCATCCTTATCGGGAATTAAAGGAATCAGCAAGGACGCAGCAATGGGAAACAGAATTGTTGTTGTTAACCAGGGAAAGTTAGCTGTATCCATTGCGTTTTAAAATGATCCATCAGTTATTAGGTTTAAACACATTTTGGCAATTTTAGCCTAAATTTTATACTTTCTTTAGACGGAACATTTTTTTTTGCTATTATTTGGACAATTTATGCGATCGCAACAGTGAATTTTAATGAAAGATTTATTTCTATTTGCTAATTGTCAATTGTGAGTTCTTGAGCTAATACCAGTTCTTAAAATATCTTCTGGTGGGAAATGGCATTGCCCATTGGTGTCAACTTAAGCCGATCATCTGCAATTCCGCGAGTCCGCCAGGGGTTTCAACCCCTGGCTAATAGCGAAAGTCCTCTTGCATAGGACTAATGATTTGAAAAGTGTTTTTCTCAGTCCTCATAGCGAGGACTTTAGCTTTGAGACAGGGAATTCATTCCCTGTCGGACTGTCGGACTATCGGTTTTACCTGTTTGTTGGCACTAAAAGGCACTCCCATTTCCCTACAGATTTAACCGACTCCAGAAACGATCGCAAAACCCAGAACTGCGACAAACACAATCAGGGCATAAAATTGAGCGCGACCGCTCTCAAAGTATTTCAAACCTTCGCCGCTAACCAGGGTGATAAGCCCTGTTAAGTTGACTACACCATCGACGACTCGCAAATCCACTTCCATGACTTGCCGCGCTAAACGGCGGCTGCCTTTGACAAAGAGAAAATCGTTGATATCGTCGAGATACCACTTGTTGAGGGAGAAGTCGTAAAGCGGTTTGATTTTTTGGGCGATCGCACTTGCGTCAATTTTACGGCTCAAATACATCAGAGAAGCCAAAGTAATGCCCAGCAAAGCAATACCTACAGAGCTTCCGCCCATAATCAAAAATTCCGTCAAATTGAACTCAGCAGCGTGTTGCAAAACTTCTTCTAGAGACTCGCCTGGAGCGCGAACAAACTGCTCGAAATAATTGGCAAACGGCGTACCGAGAAAACCGATAAACACAGAAGGTACTGCCAGCAAGACTAACGGCAGAGCCATTGTCAGAGGAGATTCGTGAGGCAAATGGTCGTGCTCATCGTGACTGTCGCCAGTTGATGCCAATTCCTTAACGTTCATCGCTCCCGGGCCAAAAACAACGCCGGGTTGCAAGAGTTGCCGCTTGATGGCGCTGTCATTGCCCCGGAATTCGCCCTCAAAGGTGCTGAAATACATTCGGAACATATAAAACGCGGTCATCCCGGCCGTCAGCCAGCTAACAGCCCACAAAGCGGGATTTGCTGCGAAGGCGCTGGCGAGAATTTCGTCTTTTGACCAAAAACCAGCAAACGGCGGGATTCCGCAGATTGCCAAATTTCCGATTAAAAAGCAAGCAGACGTAATGGGCATATATTTCCGCAAGCCGCCCATGACTCGCATATCTTGAGCGAGAGCGGGGTTGTGGCCTACAACTGCTTCCATCCCGTGAATCACTGAACCCGAACACAGGAACAGCATTGCTTTGAAGTAAGCGTGAGTCATCAAGTGGAAAAGTCCGGCACTGTAAGCGCCGACGCCCATTGCCATCACCATGTAGCCGAGTTGGGAGATGGTGGAGTAGGCTAAGCCTTTTTTGATGTCATTTTGGGTAATCGCGATCGAAGCACCCATAAATGCGGTAAAACAGCCAGTACAGGCGATCAAATTCATGACGGCCGGCAGCCCTTCAAACACCGGGTACATCCGAGCGATCAGGAATACGCCGGCGGCTACCATTGTCGCGGCGTGGATCAGAGCCGAAATCGGTGTCGGGCCTTCCATTGCATCTGGCAACCAGACGTGGAGGGGGAATTGAGCGGATTTTGCTGCTGGCCCCAAAAATATGAGGACGCCGAAGATTGTCGCCAGAGTCGCCGAAAGAGCACCGGATTCGACTAATGAGTGCAGGCGTTCGCCCATCACCTCAAATTCAAAGCTGCCGGTGGCCCAGTAAATGCCGAGAATGCCCAGCAACAGGCCGAAGTCGCCGACGCGGTTGGTGACAAAAGCTTTTTGGCAAGCGTCAGCAGCGGGTTTGCGATCGTACCAAAATCCGACTAGCAGGTACGAACACATACCTACCAGTTCCCAAAAAATGTAAATCTGAACGATGTTCGGGCTGATTACCAGACCCAACATCGACGCGCTGAAGATGCTCAGGTAGGCGTAAAAGCGCACGTACCCGTCATCGTGAGCCATGTAGCCGTCGGTGTAAATCATCACCAAAAAGGCGACCGTCGTGACGATCGCCAGCATCACCGCCGTCAGCGGGTCAATGATATAGCCCATATTCAGCGAGAAGTCGCCAGCAGAAGCCCACTGAATACTGCGGGTGTAGGGTGCGTGGCCCTGTAGTTGACTCCACAGCAATGCGAAAGAGAGTACCATTGACCCTCCGAGTGCGGAGACGATTAATATCGCATTCGCTTGTCGGAGTTTGTTGGTTGCCTGGTTAAAGGTGATTAAGCCTAGACCTACTAGCATTGCGCCTGCCAGTGGCAGGACAGGAATCAGCCAAGCATATTGATAAAGCAGTTCCATCACTGATAGGTAGTTTAAAGTTTCTACTAGATATTGCCAAAACTGTAAACAATTGTGACACACGCCTGCATGAACGGGCATAAATGCTTGATTTTTTTTGAAGTATGCCGAGTTGGGCGCGTTATCGATTTGGGTTTTTACAAGTTAATGTCCCAGAAATCCCACCCGGACAGGGGTCGGGATGAATCAATGCACCGGAGCGCTCGATCGCTATTACCCCAAGTTTAGAATCGAATCTGTAGTGGATGCGATGAATGTGGCACTGCGAACCGTTGCGGGTTCTGCATTTAAAACATTGGCTAAAATGTCGCCATTAGCTAACAAAATTAGCGTGTTTGCACCCTCGGAATTGAAATTGAGGTCATTAAGAGTGATACTGCCTGCGATCGCAATTCTATCCCCTTGATTTAAATCGGTAATTCGATCGGCAAAATTGGCATTTCGCACCCCTGCATCACCATCTATTTTGATAATAAAATTATCTATTTCGCCGCCGCCAGTAAGAATGTCAAAACCTGCATCGCCTAGCAAAAAATCATTGCCTTCGCCGCCGTTGAGAGTATCATTTCCTCTACCTCCCCGCAAAAAATCACTGCCACTTCCGCCGTCTAGACTATCATTATCTTGACCGCCGCTGAGCAGATCGCTGCCATCATCTCCGAAAATTAAATCGCTGCCTTTGCCACCCCGCAGCAAGTCGCTACCAGCGCCGCCGCGCAGCACATCATTTTCAGTATTCCCATTAATTAAATCATCATCTGATGAACCGCTCACGGTATCGTTACCGTCTAAGGCTCGCACGCCGCCAGGAAATTGAGTCGCACTGTTTGGAGGTATTTGAAATAAATCATTGCCAATAGTTAAGTCAAAAAAACCTCCGCTAGCAGATGCAGTCAATAACTTATTAAAAACGCTCAACTGCTCAAAGTCTGTGATACTTCCAGGAAGCTGCCGCACAAATTCCCGCGACTCCCGCGACGGAATCAAAATCAATTGGTTCAAGAACGCGTCGTCCTCAGTACGCAAAGTTTCCAAAACCCTCTCCAAGTTCACCACCTCAATCTTAATTGTGGCAGTGAGATTCGGCTGCTGCTGCTGGAAGCGCTCCACCAGTTCCTGCAGTTCTTCCTTGTTAAAAAACAAGGGAATCACCTCTTGCTGGTTGCGCTGAATCGTCAAATAACCATTTTCCGGGCCACCTCTTGCCAAAAACAGAGGTACACCGTTGAACTCGTTAACCTGCTGACCAGTCTGCTGAAGTACAGTTTTAGCCAACTGCACCTGCTGCGGAGCCGGAACGTAAGAAAATTGGATCTCCTCCGGCTTGCCTTTATTTGCTTGAGAAAGCTGGTAAATTTCCCCTAGCGACACCGGCGTCACGCGCACGGAGGCCGCCAACTGAGGGTTTGTAGTTTTCAGTTGATCGATAAAAGCTTGAGCATCCTGCTGGCTGATAAAAATTCCTGCCACTGAATCATTGCCGCTTTGACCCTCACCTTGTTTGGGAACAGAAGCGATCAGGGGCGCACCCTGAGCGTCTGTAATCGTAAACACCGGCACCGAGCGCAGCTTTTCGTCAATTTCTGTATTAGACAGTGCTAATGCTTCGAGATTTCCCGCTTCCGAGGCAGCGGGCAAGTCAACCTTAACTAAATTAGACATGGTGGTATTAACACGTGTTAAATTCGTTAAATCTTGTACTTACCGGCACCATAGCTGTTATATCCCCGAATTTTTTAAGAAGTCGGGGATATAACAGCTATGGGACTTAAATAATGTTACCTGTTGACTACTTCCTGAAGTTGCAGCCGTTGAGATGGGGAAGCTACGTGAGCCGCGAGCATCCAGGAATCCAGAGTCCGCCGCAGTTCGTCGCGTCCTTGGTAGTCTTCAAATCTAAATCGAACTTTATCGCCCTCAAACAAAATCAGCGTGGGCAGACTTGTCAGCCGATAAGTGTGGGCCAACTTGAAACATTGATCGGCATTCACCCCAACCAGCTTGACTTTTTCTGCCCACTGTGCCTCAAAAGTCTTAAGCGTGGGGTCGATCGCGCGGCACAAACCGCACCAAGGAGCCGAAAAGTGAACTAAAACGGGGGTAGAGGCTTGAAACACCTCTTGTGCAAAAGTGCGTTCGCTAACCGACAACACCATGAGCCCTCAAAATTTAATAATTTTTTTTCTATCCTAGGGATCATGCTACCAGTATATGTTCCTAGTGACACGCATCAAAAAAGGATGAATTTCCCACAGCAAACCAGTAAAAATGACTACACCTAGATAGGAAGGGCGCAGAAACTCAAGCAAATCAAGGGTTTGACGCTTTTGTAGGATTGCCAAAAAAGGAATAATTGAGGTTCGAGATTTGATGGTTTCAAAGGATTCTCCAAAACGAGCCTGAAGCCGCTTGTCGCCGTGCCACACTCCGAACAGGTGGTGAAGTACCAAACCGATGGAAGTGACGAGGGTAAAGCTAGTGCCAATCCACAGGGTGTGGGCCACGCACCAAATCACCTGTCCCACCATTTGCGGGTGACGGGTGATACGAATGATGCCAGTTTCGTAGAGGTGAACTTGGGGCTTTTGGACGGCGGCAATTTCTAGGAGGTTGAAAGTTGCTGGGTAAAGAAACAGAAAGGAAATTGCCGAAAGTATCCAAACTGCGGGTTTAACTCCGGGGACGCCCTGTACTTGCCAAAGCTGTACGCCGTCGTAGCGGTGGTTGAAAAAGTAGACAATCAGAATGACGGCTAGCGGCAAACTGACAAGGGCAAAAAAAACGCGGTAAAGTCTCGGCCCGATTAGCTTTTCACCTTTGGGCCGGAGGGCTGCTAAACCGCTGTGGGCGATCGCAAAAACCAGTAACAGACCCAGAATAACTAAGTGGGAGTCGAGCGCCAAGTCGATCGTCATTGCAAATATTAAGAAAAGTTATTGATTCTCGGCCAATTTGTGTCACAAAGTATCTATGGGAGCATTCAGCGGTTATCAGTCAGTTAACTGTTCACTGTTCGCTGTTGACTGTTGACTGTTCGCTGTTCGCTGTTGACTGTTCGCTGTTGACTGTTCGCTGTTTGCTGTTCGCTGCCTACAGTCAACCGTCAACCGTCAACTGACAACTGACAACTGACAACTGACAATTTAGATATATGTCTGACCTTCCTTTCACTTTAGACCAGTTACGCATTCTCAAGGCGATCGCCTCTGAAGGAAGCTTCAAACGCGCCGCGGACAGCCTCTATGTATCCCAGCCAGCAGTTAGCTTGCAGGTACAAAACTTAGAGAGACAGTTGGACGTGCCGCTGTTTGACCGGGGGGGGCGGCGGGCGCAACTGACCGAAGCCGGACACCTGCTGCTGAGTTACGGCGAGAAAATTTTATCGCTTTGCCAGGAAACTTGTCGAGCTCTGGAAGACTTGCAAAATCTCCAAGGCGGTACTTTGATCGTCGGCGCTTCTCAAACAACGGGAACCTATTTGCTGCCCCGGATGATTGGGATGTTTCGCCAAAAGTACCCGGATGTAGCAGTACAGCTTCACGTTCACTCGACCCGCCGCACGGCGTGGAGTGTGGCAAACGGGCAAATCGATTTGGCAATTGTTGGCGGAGAGATTCCTACCGAACTTGTAGAAGCTTTAGAAATTGTTCCTTACGCTGAGGACGAACTGGCTTTGATTCTTCCTCCGTCTCACCCGATGGTACAACAAGAAACTATCCAAAAAGAAGACCTTTACAAATTGCAGTTTATATCCCTCGACTCGCAGTCTACGATCCGCAAAGTAATCGATCAGGTACTGACTCGCTGCGGCATAGACACGCGCCGCTTGAAAATAGAGATGGAACTAAATTCGATCGAAGCCATTAAAAATGCCGTTCAGTCGGGGCTGGGAGCTGCTTTTGTCTCGGTTTCGGCGATCGAAAAAGAGTTGCTCATGGGCGTCTTGCACAAATCTCAAATGGACGAAGTTTTGGTAACTCGAATTTTGTCGCTGATTTACAACCCCAACCGCTACCGTTCTAAAGCAGCAGAGGCTTTCAGCAATGAAATTTTGCCCCAGTTTGCTACTTATTCGACCATCCTGGAGAAGAAAGAACCCCCGGCGCTCGATTTGGGATTCATAGAAATAGCAACTCCCAACTCGGCGGGAAGTTAATCTCTTAGGTCGCTGGCAGTTAGCAGTTCGCGGTTAGTTGAGAAATCGAAATTTGGTTTAACCATCACTTTTTCTTCATTCTTCCCTTTTCATTCTTCCCTCTTCCTTCTTCCCTCTTCCTTCTTCTTAGCAAACAAAAATGGAAGTTTACTGCACCCGACCGGGCTGCCCGCGCCCTCAAAACTATTTTCCCGACCTCGATGACAGTTCGCGGCTGAAAACGGTGCAGCAAAAGTTTTGCACCGCTTGCGGGATGCCCATGATTTTGAGCGGCCGCTATTTGCCCGTGAGGTTGTTGGGTCAAGGCGGTTTTGGGGCGGCATTTTTGGCCAGAGACCGCTATACTCCCGCGATGCGGCAGTGCGTTGCTAAACTTTTGCAACCGTCGGTAAGTCTGACTCCGCCCCAGCTAAAAATCGCTCAAACTCTGTTTGAACGGGAAGCGGCGGTGCTGGAAGAACTGGGAAACGAACATTCCCAAATTCCGAGTTTGCTGGCTTTTTTTGAGCTGACTGTTACGAGTTTGCAGCCGGGAAAAAACGATCAGTTTTTCTATCTGGTTCAAGAATTTATTGACGGTATAAACTTGGAGGATGAACTAGCTGTTAAAGGCAGGTTTTCGGAGGCGGAAACGGTGGAGGTGCTGCGGGAAATTTTGAAGGTTCTCGATTTTGTACACTCTCGCGGTTCGATTCACCGGGATATTAAACCTGCTAATATTATGCGGGGTAAAAATGGTCGGCTTTATTTATTAGATTTTGGGGCTGTTAAACAAGTAACACAAAGTGTTGGGAGTGCAAAAGCTTCGACTGGTATTTATTCTTTGGGTTACGCTCCGCCAGAACAGATGAGCGGGCAAGAAGTTTATCCGGCAACGGATTTGTATGCTTTGGCTGTGACTTGTATTACTTTGCTGAGCGGTTTGCAGCCGACGGAGCTTTTTGAGAGTTACAGAAACGAGTGGAATTGGCAGTCGCGAGTGCAGGTAAGTTCGCGTTTGGCTCACGTTCTCGATCGAATGTTATTATCAGCTCCCAGCCAGCGTTTTCAATCTGCGAGTGAGGTGGAAGCGGCTCTGATGTCTCGGCCTCAACAACATTCTCAACAACCTACAGTCGTGGTGGCGCCGCCTCCGATACCTCTTCAACCGACTCTGCCTCCTCCTGTACGGGTTCCTGCAACACCTCCAGGAGGGCTGCAACCTTCGCAGAGAGCGACTTTTTCGATTTGGGAGGTTTTGTCGGGGGCGGCGTTTACGGGTTTTGAGGGAGGGGTGCTGGCGATCGCCCTGACGAGTTTGTTGCCCTCTCCTGGCTTGAGTATCGGATTGTTGGGGATGATTGTGGCGGGTTTGATTTACGGGCAGTACCGCAGGGCGATCGAACAAACTGAGATGTTGATTATTGGCGCAGGTACTGTGGCTTTGCTGTGGTTTTTCCCGGCTTTGCAGACGGCGGCTGTTGCGATTTATCCGAATTCTCCGATCACTGGCGTGTTGTTTGTGGGATGGTTGGGTGCTTTGGGTGCGATCGCTGGAACAGCTATTTTTCGCTTGATTTATAAGTTACTTTCAAACGTTTTTTAATGTAATAGTCATCTCCAGAAAAGCCTGTTTTGAACAGGCAAGATGCCTGTTCCACAATAATTAATTATGGGAGATGTCTAATTTAAAATGCACACTCAGAAGTCTATCTACCCTAATTGGGTCATTGCTTGGGGTCCCGCAGCCCGATCGCACCCTGCAACTTGGGAAACTTCCGGTTTTGCCATAATCGGAGCTGAACCCACCTTCAGCCCCAATCAGCGATTTGTGCTGGTAGGTGACTGCTGCTTCGATCGCACTCCAATGCTCAAACAACAGATTGATACAGATGGATTGACCGATTTGGCGATCGTCGCGCGGCTGTGGGAGGAGTACGGTACTAAAACACTGAGTTTGCTGTCAGGACAATTTGCCCTTGCCGTGTGGGATAGAGACGAGGAAACCTTGTGTCTGGGGCGCGATCGCGTTGGAGCCAAAACCCTCTATTACACCCGTGCAGGAACGACTCGCTGGATTGCGCCCCGACTGCGATCGCTCAATCCGTATCACGATCGAGAACTGGATTTAGTTGCTTTGCGCGACTACTTGTGCTGTGCCTTTGTACCCGGAGCACAAACGCTGTGGGAAGCCGTGCGAGAGTTGCGGCCCGGTAGCTATTTGTACTTACCGGATATTGACGCGCAGAGATACTGGCAGCCACAGGAGCAAATTACTAACGCCGATCGCCCTTTGGAATGGCACAGTCAACAAGTGCGATCGCTTTTGGAACAACTGGTGCAGGAAGCGCTACCAGCGGGAGAACCAGTCGCAGCATATCTTTCGGGTGGTATTGATTCAAGTTGCGTCGCGGCGATCGCCACCAGGCTGCACGATCGCCCGGTACACACTTTCTCGATGCACTTTGGCGCTCAATATCCCAGCGAGATTGAATTTGCCAACATCGTCGCAGCACATTGTGGCACTGAGCACCACGTTTTGGAAGTTTCGCCAAAGCAAATTTGGGAGTTGCTACCGGAAACGCTGGCGGCGATGGATGATCCGGTGGGGGAAGGCTTGACGGTTCCCAATTTGCTGTTGGGGCGATCGGCAAAGCAATTCGCAGACGTGGTACTGAATGGCGAAGGTGGCGATCCGTGCTTTGGCGGGCCGAAAAATAAGCCGATGTTACTCAATAGTTTGTATGGTTCGATTCAGGGTAAAGCCGATCCGATCGCAGCTTACTTGACTTCGTTTCAAAAATGCTATGTGGATTTGCCACGTTTGCTGAAGCCGGAGGTTTGGGAAAATGTGAAGAATGCGCCTTCCGTCTTTGCTGAGGAATTGCAACAGACAGAAACGACGTTTTTGAATCGGCTGATGCGGCTCAACATTGAGTTTAAAGGAGCCGATTACATTTTGACCAAGGTAAATAATCTCACGGCTGCGGCGGGACTAAAAGCTCGATCGCCTTTGTTTGATGCGCGGATGGTGGCACTGAGTTTGCAAATTCCGCCAGAGTACAAGCTTTCGGGCGCGCAGGAAAAAGCGGTTCTCAAGGCTGCTGTGGCGGATTTGCTGCCCGATGTCATTGTCAACCGTCCGAAAAGCGGCATGGTGATGTCGATGCAGCAGTGGTTTTTGAGGGATTGGCAGCGGCAAGCGCGATCGTTGCTGCTGAATCGTCATGCGGCGATCGCGCCTTACCTCGATCGAACACTAATCAGCGAGTGGCTAAACTATCGTGGCGAAGTTTTTCCCCGCTATGGGCTGAAGCTGTGGCTGCTGGTGACGCTGGAAATTTGGTTACAAGTAAATCGCCGTTAGTTACCCCCAATTAGGGTACGGGGCCGTGCCTTTCGTCGTGTCAACTTCAGCAGTTGATCTTCAAATTTCTCGATCGAAAGCGGCATTTTCCCTATGCGGTTTTTGCTCTTGTTTATAGAAACCATTTGACATCTTTTAGGCTGCCCGCCTTTTAATCATCAGCGTAATAATATGAATTCCGGTTGTATCGGAATGATTAAACCGCAGAGGGCGCAGAGGATACAGAGAAACGGAAGAGACAGATGAATCATTCCGATGCCAACGGATTTGATATAAAACCAAGATTCACCTTGGTCGTTGAATTAGCCAGAACTCTCTCAAAATTATTAACCAGGATTTTGCACTTTTCTCTCCAATAATTTCATATCATGTCCGATCGATTAAGCATAATATCCCGGTCGAGGCGAGTTTTTGAGATTGTCAATTATTGGCAGGTCTTCATGGTGAACCCGCCCTACAAAAATCGCGGTTCCTCGACCGGATATGATATCAGTTGTGAATTTCTTATTTAAGCATCCGCATTTTTAACCCCCAATTTCAAGCACTATTTTACCGGTTACTGAGCCTGTTTCTAACAGTTCGTGAGCGGCTTGCGCTTCTTCGAGAGGGAAAGTTTTGCTGACGTGAATTTTTAGCAAGTTGCGATCGCACAAACGAGCACACTTCTGCAAAATATGAGCCTGCTGTTCCTGTTCCTCCACCAAACCTTCTAGCATCGGGGTTAACATTAATTCCAGACTAATTCTCAGATTCCGCATTCTCGCTGTTTTCAAATTGCCCAAAGCTGGATCGGGTTCCAAAATTGTTACCAAATCTCCATAAATCTTCACAGCAGGAATAGTTTGGTAAAAAGTTTCTCCCCCGACTGTATCGAAAGCCAAATCAACTCCTTGTCCTTGAGTCCAAGTCAAAACCTCATCGACAACATTGGTATTTTTGTATAAAATAACTGAATCTGCACCTAAGTGCTTGACAAAATTGGCTTTTTCCGCAGAACTAACAGTCGTGCAAACCTCTGCCCCCTGCAACTTCGCCAACTGTACCGCGACGTGGCCGACACCGCCGGCACCAGCTTGAACCAGCACTTTTTGGCCGGCTTGCAAGCGCCCTCGATCGTACAGCGATTCCCAAGCTGTAATTAAAACTAACGGTGCCGCCGCCGCCTCCACAAAACTTAAAGCAGCAGGCTTGAGGGCGAGAAAGCGTTCGTCTACAACGGCAAACTCAGCATAAGTACCGATCGACCCGCCCAAACCGCCATTGCAGAAAAAAACCTCGTCTCCCACTTGGAAACTTTGCACACCAGCACCGACAGCCTCTACGACTCCAGCACCGTCGCACCCCAAAACGTGAGGAGCTTTATCGGGGTAAAAAGTGCCGCGCGATCGCAACTTAGTATCGATCGGATTGATACCCGCTGCTCGCAACCGTACCAAAACATCCGTTTCTGTTTGTATAGTGGGGGGGGGGATATCTTGCAGCTTCAATACGGACGGGCTTCCGGGCGTTTGAAAAACGATCGCTTTCATCATGGGTGTTACACTAGATCGGATAATCCCTAGACTTTATTGTATATTGCTTAGCAAAGCAACAAAAAAAATTTCGTTTATCCCAAAATTTATGATTGTTGTTGAAAGGCCTTACATAGATGGGCAGCATCAGTTTTATAAACAGTTTGATGACTTATCGTTTCTGTCGATAAATTTCTACTATCATGGTCAATATTATATGAGGAAACACTTTTTTACTTCTGGAGATCGAGTTGGTAGTACCAGAATTATCAGACAGTTATCTTCCCTCTTAGAACCTACAGACAGCTCTCAATTATTTCCTGCTAAAATTAGCAATCAAGTTCTCAAACAACTTATTTACGATAGAAAGGATTGCCAAAAGTCAATAATAGCTTATGAGCGAGAGCTACCTCGATTTTCATGTCTCCCCTGCCTCCCCCCATACCAACATAAAATCTGGGGAAGTAAAGTGTTCGTGCATGATAACCAATCACTAAAAAAAAGGGAACATTACAAAAACAATGAACTCCTTCATTTATCTCAAAATGACACAATTATTTCTACAAAATCTCCAAATGCAATCAAAATAAGGAGAGGTTTTACAGCAGCAATATACTTTATTGAGGTTGCCAATCAAAAGCCTGTAACGTTGGTGTATTTAAATTACCACTTCAGACCAAGTATACATTTAGGGATTGATAACCTCGTAGTTTTGGCATCCAATAAGCCAACAGTTACTCCACCTATCTATGATAAAAAAAATCTCAAATCAATTAATCAAGGTTTCAATCAGCGCCGACCATTTTTACAGTCAAAACTTGACCGGGGAAAATCTACAACGCGCCAAATCCAGCAAATCACCTTTAATCGCAACAAGCGATTAGAAAACTACCTTCCTCAAACCACAAGTTTGATTATCAAGCGGTTGGTGGGTGAGAAAAAAAATCAGTTAATTGTTGGTACAAATGTGAGGTATAAACAAAATCTAAAATTACAAAAAAAGCATAAGAGATTTGTAGTAATTACTCCTACACAGGTCATAAAATTTATTACTTACAAAACTGCGTTATTCGGTGTCAAGGTAATAGTTAGACAAGGATCTTATACAAATAAGCGCAGGTTTTGGGATTTAGAGCCGGTCGGTAAGCAAGAGTCTTACCAGGGTAAGAGAGGTAAACATGGGTGGTTTAGGTTTTTCAATGAAAGCCGAATTAATGCTGATGTGAATCCAGCGTTAAATATGATTATAAAAGTAAACGCAAACTCACCCTTAGAGGAGTGCCACAACCGTATATATATGTCTGCAATTTCACCTGTACGGGTTGATCCTGTACGGAAATAACCACAAAAAGTTCGGTAATGCCAAGTATTGCCCGGTTTTTTGTGAACTGTTAACTCTCTTGTCGCCTTCAGGGCGATCTGACCTTGTATTCGTTACCCATCCGTGGCGATACTTAGTTATTTTTAAATAGATTGGCTTCAGATAACTACAACAATTGTCGAGCGGTGCTAATCGATGTTCGAGCTAGATTTATTTTTTTACTTTGAGATTCTTGCATATCTTCTGGGATTATCGGCGACTTTAGCCTTGGTGTCCGCGATTTATTTCAAGTGGCAGCGAAGGCCATCTAGTCTACCGCTAGCCCAAGAGCAACGGCAGTTGGCAGAATTAAAGCCCGACGATTTATCTGCGGGATTGAAAATGCGGAAAAACTTTTTGATTTTTCCCAACTCAAATCGGTGGCCGGCAATTGACAGCTTCTTGGGTAAAGTTTTAGGTATTGGCCACGCTGTCTTCTTGGCGAAGCAACAGCGGCTAACTGTGAAGTCTTCACCTATTGTGGGGCCTGGAACCTGCAAAACCTTAAGTCTGAGCATTTCGGGTTCGATGGGGGAAAATCTCGATCGCCCGAATGTCGAAAATCCTCCCAAAGTTACTGCTTCCGAGCAATTAGAGGAACATTTGCTGGGCGAAATCCTAGCAGCTACTGATTCGCCGGGGGGAGCTGAATTCTTTGATGCCTTAGTTTGCCACTTAGCCTCAGCACTAGGAGTTCGCACCGCCGTCGCTGCCAAATCGATTAAGTCGAAGGCACGCACCAATGCTGCGGCCAATAGATTGCAACTTATCAGTTTTTGGAGCGACGGACAGCAGCAGCAGCCAAACTTTGAGTGCGACACCGCCAATACTCCCGAAGCGCGGGTGCTTGAGGCGGGAATGTATTCGTGTCCCGACTACCTCTGGGAAACCTTTCCAGAAGACCGCAGACCGATAGTGACAGGTGCGCGCAGTTTCCTGGGAGTCTTGCTGAAAAACTCTTACGGGGAACCTCTAGGCATTATTTGTATTTTTCACGATCGACCCCTGGTCGAAGCACATCTTGCCAAATTCCGATTAATTCTCAGCATCTTTGCGGGACGGGCCGCCGCCGAATTAGAGCGGCAGCGCCTAGAAGCTGCACTGTCCACTGTAGAAGCGAAATACTGCGCCTTGGTAGAACAAATGCCCGCTGTCACCTACATTTCTCCCCTCAACCGCAAGGCTGCCAAACTTTACATCAGCCCGCAAATAGAGACTTTTCTAGGTTATTCTGTAGCTGAATGGAGAGCAGATCCCGACCTGTGGCTGAAACTCGTTCATCCAGAAGACCGTGACCGCGTGTTAGTTGAAAACGCCACACAGAAATTCACTGATGGAGAAGATATCTTCTGCGAGGGGTCGCTGGTTTCAGAATACCGCGCGATCGCCCGCAACGGTCGAGTCGTCTGGTTCCGCGATCAAGCGACCGCAGTTCGCGATGAAGCAAGCAAGTCTGTCATTCTTCAGGGGGCCATGTTTGACATCACAGAGACTAAAGTAGCTGCCAGCGCGCTGCTAGAAAGCGAATACCGCTATTACACCTTGGCAAAAATACTGCCGGTGGGGATTTTCCGCGCCGACGCTGCTGGAGATTGCTTGTACGTCAATGAGCGATTTTTGGAGATGGCGGGACTGACTGCGCTAAAGGCAATAGGCGAAGGTTGGGCGCAAAGTTTGCATCCGGAAGACCGCGAGCGTGTTTTGAGCCAGTGGTATCGCGCTGTCACAGACCAGTTGCCCTGTAAGTTAGAGTACCGTTTTTGCAAGGGTGACTTCACAACCTGGGTCTTTTGGCAAGCAGTGCCAGAAATGACCAAAAGCGGTGAAGTTCTAGGCTATCTCGTCACGTTGACGGATATCACCGATCGCAAGCAGGCAGAATTCGCGCTGCAACAGGCGGAAGAGAAATACCGCAGTATCTTTGAAAATGCGATCGAAGGCATTTTTCAGACAACGCCCGACGGACGCTACCTCAGCGCTAACCCTGCTTTGGCGAGAATTTACGGCTACGAGTCGGCCGCCGAATTGATCGCGAATATCCAAGACATAGACCGCCAACTTTACGTCGATCCCAACCGGCGCGTCGAGTTTTTGCGCGCGATCGAAAAACACGGTTTTGTGTCTGAGTTCGAGTCCCAAGTTTACCGCGCTGACGGCACTACTATCTGGGTTTCCGAGAACGGTCGGGCAGTTCGCGACCCTGACGGAAATTTACTTTATTACGAAGGCACTGTCGAAGATATTACCCTCCGCAAAATAGCAGAAGATAAGTTAGTACACGATGCTTTGCACGATATGCTAACCGGTTTGCCCAACCGATCTTTATTTATGGATCGCTTGGGACACGCGATCGATCTTTCAAAACGCCGCCCCGAGATTTTGTTTGCGGTGCTGTTTATCGATCTCGATCGCTTTAAGGTTGTTAACGACAGTTTGGGGCATTTAGTGGGCGATCGGTTGCTGATCGCGATCGCGCAGCGCCTGGGAATCTGTTTGCGCGCTGGAGATACCGTTGCCCGTCTCGGGGGCGACGAATTCGCTATTTTGCTGGAAAATATCAAAAGCACCGAGGATGCGATCCAGATTGCCGAACGAGTGCAAGCAGAACTAGCAGAGCCTTTTTACCTTAACGAGTATCAAGTTTTTACCAGTGCTAGCATTGGGATTGTTTGTTCTGGTCTTCCTCCGTCTCCAACGGAAACTAGCAAACTGTCGAGTCCCGAAAATCTGGGAAATATCGATCGGGAAACTTCTTTGTCTTGCTTATCTTCCGACTCTCCTGTTTCCAATGTCCCGTTGTCCATCTTGTACGATCGGCCTGAAGAACTGCTCCGAGATGCAGATGCTGCCATGTATCATGCTAAGGGATTGGGCAAAGCTCGCCACGAAGTTTTTGACTTAAGTATGCACACTCGCGCCGTCGCCCTTTTGCAACTGGAAAACGACCTGCGACGCGCTTTAGACTCCCAGGAATTTCAGCTTTACTATCAGCCCATTGTCTCTCTAGTTACCGGTAAAATCAGCGGTTTTGAAGCGCTGATCCGGTGGTATCACCCGCAGCGGGGTGTCGTATCTCCCGGCGAGTTTATTTTAGTAGCTGAAGAAACTAGATTGATTATACCTATGGGCTGGTGGATGATGCGATCGGCTTGTCGTCAAATCCACGAGTGGCACCAAAAATTCCCAGCAAATCCGCCGTTGACTGTCAGCGTCAACCTTTCTAACCAACAATTTAAACAACCGGATTTAATCGATCGCATTCGTGAAATTTTACAAGAAACTCAGCTTGACCCCCGCAGTTTAAAGTTAGAAATTACTGAAGGCGTCATCATGGAAAATGCCGAATCAGCAGTCGCTATCCTTGCGGAATTGAAAAAGTTAGAAATTCAATTATATATTGACGATTTCGGCACTGGCTATTCTTCTTTGAGCCGCTTGCACACTTTTCCAACTGATGCTTTAAAAATCGATCGAGCTTTTGTCAGCCGCATGACTGAAGATGAAGGCAACGAAGCGATTGTACAGACTATTTTAATTTTAGCCAGTCATTTAGGTATGGATGTAATTGCTGAAGGAATCGAAACCAGCGAACAGCTTAATTTACTCAGAGCTCTGCAATGCGAATACGGACAAGGATACTTTTTCTCAAAGCCGATAGATAGCATCGCAGCCACACTTTTGATAGAAAGTCAACCTAAATGGTGATTTGACTGTTGACTGTTGACTGTTTGCTGTTTCTAGGAATAAAAACAGAGAGCTGGCTAGTTGTCTGTGGAAGTGAGTCTGCTACCAAGTCCGGCTTCAATACCTCCTTTATCTTTGAGTCTACGTCGGCCTACTTCGTGTCACTCTCTTTGCGGTTCAACCGCCGAATGATAAAGGGGGTGGACAACCCGGATTTAGTATTATAAAGTTCCATAAGTTATAAATTTTACCCAATAATAGTCTCCCAAACGCTAGAGTCATAAAAATAACAAACGTGAGTTTTTCCTAGGAAACGTTGGAGGAAAGAAGAAGATTTTGCCGAAACTTTTTTGTAAATCATTTTATCTGAGGAACTTCCTTTAGGTAACGGAGTCTTAGCAGCCACCCAGTCTTGATTAGAATAGCAGTCAATCCAGGTAGTTATTGTTGCATTGTTTAAGCATTTATTTATTTCTCTCTCTCCCCAATTAGATTTATAAGATAAAACCTTTAAAGTTCCCCCTAAAGTAATGTATCGAAAAAATTTTTCTCTGTGATAATCAGCCAGAGTATCTGTCGCCACAGCCACACCAAAACTATAAGCTAATATAGTTGCTCTATCATAATTAGAGCTCTTCAATACGTCTTCGAGAAGATTTAATACTCTACCACGAGTCTTTGATCTGATTGTACTACCCTCTGTATCTTCCCCTAAATAGGCTGCGGAGAATTCACAGATATCAATAAGTGAACTGATGGGTAAAAAGCTTGATAAAATACTAATAAAAAACCAAAAAGACCATCCTTTCATTGATTCACCAAAAAATCCAATTTTTTTTGCCATCTCCAGCGGAATTGCCCCGCCAAAAAAACTATTTGTTTGTCCTATAGCTATCAAAACTGCCGCTAAAATTCCGTAGTACCAACCTGTAAATAAAATAGCGGAAATAATAAAATATATAAATAAAGAAGGAGATTCCTTAACGGACAACCAAATAGGAGAAATTAACCAATATATCAATACTTCACCACCTCTAATAAATTTAGTTTTTTCATCTTTTTGACTCAGTTTATTACTAGCGAATACATCCATGTAATAAGCTTCATAAATGTCAAGTGTTTTGTACAACTCTTGTTTGTTATAAATAGAAAATCTTTTTCCTGTATGTCCTGCTATTTTTATTTCACCGTTTTCTTGAACAGTAAAACTCTCTAGCTGCTCGCTTAAAGAGCTACAAAAAATTTCCAGAAACTCATTTTTTTCTTGAGTATTTAGACCAGGCACTAAAATTATAACTTCATTAGGAACTGGCATAAACTTTTAGACCTTATAATAATAAAAAGTGTCTTTAATTCAAGGTTAACAGTCAACCGTCAACAGTCAACCGTCAACAGTCAACCGTCAACAGTCAACCGTCAACTTCCTTAAAGTTTCGCTTCCAAAGACTTGAGAAACTCAGTATTGACCCCCGACTCGCGCGTCAGGGCAATTTTTCCAGTACGAGCAATTTCCTTAATCCCAAATCTATTCAGAACCTGGACGATCGCCACCATTTTACCGGGATCTCCCACAACTTCCAATGTCAGCGTATCATCACCAATATCCACAACTCGCGCTCTAAAAATTTGAGCTAACTCAATTATCTCCGATCGCGTCCCGCTAGCAGCATTAACTTTCAGCAACATCAACTCCCGTTCCACACAGGGAATTTCTGTTATATCCTGAACTTTAAGCACGTTAATCAACTTGTACAGTTGCTTTGTCAACTGCTCGATAATTTGGTCATCTCCCGGTACAACCATCGTAATTCGAGACACTCCCCCTTGTTCCGCCGGGCCAACGGCCAGACTTTCAATATTAAAACCCCGACGGGCAAACAAACCAGCAATTCGAGTGAGGACACCCGCTTCATCTTCAACTAAAACCGAAAGAGTGTGTTTCATTTCTCCAAAAAGACGCTTTTCGTGCAATTCTACTTTCGCCAATTCGCCTTTTAGCAGAAGTGCACGCCCATTGAACCTGCATTAGATATTTTATCGCGAGTTATTGGCCGTTCATCTGCGGGAAAAAACAATATATTAAGCTGTCGGGGCCAGAGTCACGTTCGATCGACAATATCACTCACCGATCGGCGTAAATCCGTCCCCACCCGCTTATTGTTGTCGATCGCACCCACACGATCTAAGTTTTTTTGTGTACGAACCGACACAATTCCCCGCTAGAATAAAAACTTTTCAGGTCTTGTCGTTGACGGGGACTGAAATTTTCAGACCAATTAATCTCAAAATTCCTTCAAATAAAAACCCGGTGTTGCAGCGACGGCATCTGGCGGCGGACTTGTTCTAGTCGATCGGGATTAATTTCTGCGATCGCCACACCCGGTTCCTCTCCAGCATCCGCCAAAACGGCACCCCAAGGGTCTATAATCATCGCGTGACCGTGAGTTTGACGGCGACCGTAGTGGCGGCCAGTTTGTGCTGGGGCAATCATATAACAAGTATTCTCGATCGCCCTAGCTTGCAACAAAACCTTCCAGTGATCCTTGCCAGTGTAAGCAGTAAACGCCGCCGGCACGAACAAAATATCAGCCCCCTTGTACGACAAATGCCTGTACACTTCCGGGAACCGCACGTCATAGCACACCGAAAGTCCCAGCGTCCCCAAATCCGGTGACACATAAACAGGGGGCAAATCTTCACCAGCTTTGACTGTGTTCGATTCCCTGTAAGTAATGCCGTCGGGAACATCCACATCGAACAAATGTACTTTTTTGTACCTTGCCACTTCAGTGCCGTTTGGGTCTACCAGCAAACAAGTATTGTATACCTTCCCCCCAGCAGTCGGCACTGGAAATCCGCCGCCCAGAATCGTTACCTGGAACCGTTGGGCCATCGTTTTGAGGAATTTTTCGCTTTGGAGTCCGATCGCCTCTGCTGAAGCAATCTTTTCCTCCTCTTCTCCCATAAACGAGAAATTTTCTGGTAAGGAAACTAACTCCGCACCCCGACGCACTGCCAGGTCGATTAATTCCTCTGCCTGAACCAAATTTTTTTGCAGGTCAGGCAAGCTAGTCATTTGAATTGCTGCGGCGATATAAGACTTCATCGATTCACAATATTAGTCATTAGTCATTTAGTCATTAATCATTAGTCATTAATCATTAGTCATTGGAACTAATTTGATAACTAAATAATTGAAATTCTTAGCTTTTACCCATTTATGCGCTGGTTTTGCACCAACTGGTGTGGTTTGAGAGTTTTGATATTTGAGTTTTAAATTAACCTGTAACTCATCCTTCAAAAATCAAAACTCTCAACTTTTACCCCTAGGTTTTGCAACCTAATTTACCTCAATTTTTAAGGCATCGGATGGAAAAGCAGGTCTGGGAAAAAGCGGTTAAATTCAATTAAAGCCGCAGCTTGAATAGATATCCAAAGGATAGCCAATACTGGTGCGGTCGAAAGAAACCTGACAAAATATTGCATGAATTCTGCTCCTGAAAATTCGAGACAGTTGGTAATTGCCGATCGGTCTACGCCTAATTGCTAATTTGCAGTTAATTACTTAACTGTTAGCTATTAGCGCTTCTCCATTTCCCTATTTTAGCGGGGGGAAACAGTAATTTCGTCTTCCTTCGCAAACATTTCACCGCTGGTGATTGATGTGAGAGCTGCCACAGGCCATAAAAAGCCGCTCAGCATACATTTGATTGCCAAAGGAACGTCGATAATAATCTCTTTTTCCTCTGGAGTTGCTGATTTTTTGGTAACTTGCAGATAAGAACGGCCCACCCAACCAATCCAACCTGCGATATACAAGAACAGTATGCTAGGAATCAAAAAGTCCCCTGCTCTGCTCAAGTTACCGTCTACGATTAAGTGCGGGTATCCTTCCGGGCCGCACATAGCTTGAGAATAGCGATCGAATCTTGCTTTCGCAGATGCGGGGTCGCCATTCGTAGAACGCGCATTTTTAGCCAGTTCCTGGAATTCGGGAGAGTCTTTGCACGGCACTAAATTGTAAGCCGAAGCAACTGGAGCAAAACTGAACCAGACACTCAACACTAAAATTGCAGCAAACAATCGTCGCATGGAATTGTTTCCTTTTGTTACAAAACAATAAGTTTTTGTACAAGCATTTCAACTTGCCAATCTGGAACCCAGATTACCGTGTTTGTTGACAGTGTAAAGTATCCATCATTGATGCGGCAAATCCCAATAGAATGAGGGATTCGCGTTTTGATAGGTCAATGCTGAGCTAGCAATGCCGCAAGGATATTCCTTCATTGCATCAGATGATGGCCTTACCTGTCGATCGGGCAAAAATCCCTTAACAATAACCTGAGTACAGGTAGAGCGGGGGACTTGCGCCGAATTAGTTAAGCTAGCAATAACTAACCTATCAAATAAAATTACCAGTTAATGGCAACCATTTTCGCAATCGAAACAAGTTGTGACGAAACAGCAGCAGCAATTGTTAAGAATCGTCAAGTTTGCAGCAATGTTGTAGCATCGCAAATTAAAATCCACGAGCAGTTTGGCGGAGTAGTGCCGGAAGTGGCTTCGCGGAGTCACCTAGAAATGCTCAATCAGGTAATTGCCCAGTGTCTCGGTGAAGCAAACCTGAGTTGGTCAGAAATTGACGGCATTGCAGCGACTTGTGCCCCCGGTTTAGTAGGTGCATTGTTAGTCGGGCTGACAGCGGCGAAAAGCTTGGCAATAGTCCATCAAAAACCTTTTTTAGGCGTCCACCACCTCGAAGGGCACATCTACGCTTCTTACCTTACCGAACCCGACTTGCAGCCACCGTTTTTGTGTTTGTTAGTTTCCGGGGGACACACTAGCTTTATTTATGTCAAAGATTGCGGCGTTTATGAAACTGTAGGACACACACGCGACGACGCCGCCGGCGAAGCTTTTGATAAAGTTGCAAGACTGTTGCAGCTAGGATATCCCGGCGGACCGCTGATTGACAAATTGGCCGCCCTTGGCAATCCCCAAGCATACCCTCTACCAGAAGGCAGAATTTCCTTGCCTGGTGGCGGCTACCATCCTTACGACAGCAGTTTCAGCGGCTTGAAAACCGCTGTTTTGCAATTAGTACAGAAACTCAAGAAACAAAATAACAATGTGGGTGCGGAAGGCGTCTTGCCTGCGTCTACAATTAATGATATTGCGGCCAGCTTTCAGGAAACAGTAGCCAAGGGTTTAACAAAAAGAGCGATCGACTGCGCCGTAAATTTCGGGCTGACCACTATTGTAGTGGGTGGGGGAGTTGCAGCAAACAGCGGACTGCGAAAAAATTTACAAGCAGCAGCAGCAAAACACAACTTGCGAGTATTGTTTCCCCCGTTAAAATATTGTACGGACAACGCAGCAATGATTGGCTGTGCCGCTGCAGAACACTTGCAGCGAGGACACAAATCGCCGCTAACTTTGGGAGCAAATTCGCGCATGGCCCTCAGCGATATTATGGAACTGTACAATACTCATTAGTTATTAGTCATTACTCATTAGTTAACAGTCAACAGTCATTAGTTAACAGTCAACAGTCAACAGCCAACAGTCAACCGTCAACAGTCAACCGTCAACAGCCAACAGCCAACAGTCAACCCAACGATGAAAATCCGCGACGCAGAAGAAAGCGATTTGCCAGCAATTGTCCAAATATACAACGCAGCAATACCGGGCAGAATGGCCACAGCAGATTTAAAACCAGTCTCAGTCGAAAGCCGCCTCCCCTGGTACAGAGAACACTGCCCCACTTCCTGGCCGATTTTGGTAATGGAATCAGAACAAAATATTGTTGGCTGGCTGAGTTTTCAGCTTTTCTACGGACGCGCCGCCTATCAGCATACAGCAGAAGTTAGCATCTACGTCGCACCCGATCGCCAACGCTGCGGAATCGGACAAAATTTATTGGAATCGGCAATTGTGCGGAGTCCAGAATTGAAGCTTAAAACTCTCATCGGAATAATTTTTGCTCACAATCAGCCGAGTGTAAAATTGTTTGAGAAATTTGGCTTTCAGCGGTGGGGATATCTGCCGCAAGTTGCCGAACTTGACGGTGTTGAAAGAGATGTCGTAATTCTGGGTTTGCGTTGTTAGCTGTAGGGACACCCCAATGCTTTTTATCGTGTTAACTTAAGATTAAAAACCTTTGTATCTCTCGCTTATAGCCGAGGCCAGATCCCCCTAAATCCCCCTTAAGAAGGGGGACTTTGAATGCTCTTTCTTATGCCCCCTTCTTAACGGGAGGACGAAACAGAAGACTATTGTCCCCCCGTTAAAAAAGGGAGACTTTGAACACTCTTGTTCCCCCCTTCTTAAGGGGGGTTAGGGGGGATCTGGCCTGGGCTACAAGCGAGATTTTCCCAAGCAAAACCTGCCCAGGCGATGTGATGTTTGCTCAATCTGCTAAAATTGTAATTTCATCCAAAGATGCGATCGCCACATCAGCATTTTCCAAATGACTAACCTGGGCCTTCCCCCAACAAATCCCGATACAGCCAGCCGCGCCCGCATTTTTACCCATCTGAATATCGCCCGCTGAATCTCCCACCATCAAAGTTGCTGCGGGATTTACTCCGAGTTTCTCACAAGCTTCCAAAAACAATTTCGGATCGGGTTTGTGAACCGTTGAATCAACTCCCATTTCTAACTGAATGTAGTCACCTAATGCGTGGTGTTTCACAAATTTCTGCACAACCTCCGTCGTAGCCGCCGAAAGAATTCCCAGTTTTAAACCCGCTTCCGAAAGATATTTCAGCACCTCCAAACTGCCGACAAATAAAGGAGAAACAGCACTATTTTTAAACATTTCGTCAGCTTCGTCAAAAGCGCGGCGCGCAATAGTTAAAGATTCCAGCCATCCCCTGCCGGTTTCGGCGATGTATCCCGCTGCAACAATCTCATTTTCCCTGCGACTACCGACTGCTAGCAAGCCCGTGGGGTCGATGCTGCCGCTTTCGATACCGAAAGCCATTTGTAAAGGCTCTCCAACGCCCGGAATTTGAGCGTCTGCGAGGCGCGCTCGCTTAATTCCCAAGAGTCTCAAAAATTCTTGAGAATCCTCTAGAGTGCCGTCTTTGTCAAAGATTACGGCTTCGATATTTGAGAAGGTAATACCCCGACATTTAATATTTACCAAGAATCATAACTCCGCAATTTTTATATTATTTTATATTTTCCCATATGGCGCTATTTTTAGCAATTGTTTTTAGCGCCACCTAACTCTCTTGTCCCCCCCTTAATAAGGGGGGTTAGGGGGGATCTGGCTTTAATTATTACGAGATGCCCGATCGCACTCTTGTCCCCCCCTTATTAAGGGGGGTTAGGGGGGATCTGGCCTTAACTATTACGAGATGCCCGATCGCACTCTTGTCCCCCCCTTATTAAGGGGGGTTAGGGGGGATCTGCCCCTAAGAATGACGATCGCACGCACCCAACAACTCCTGACAAACTCCCTCAAAACACTGCAACACATCAACATTCGTAAACCTGACAACTTGCAGTCCATACCCCTCGAAAATCCCTGTTCTTTCCGCATCATATTGTTTCCCCTGTTCGGTAAAATGACTCTCGCCATCAACCTCAATTACCAATCTTAAAGCAGCACAATAAAAATCTACAATAAAATTGTCGATCGGTCGCTGTCTCAAAACTCGAAAAGGGAAATTTCTGAGAAAATCTTCCCAAAGTTTCTTTTCGGCTGGAGTTGGATTTTTCCGAAGTTCCTTGGCGATAGGGATGAGTTTTGGGTTGTAAGGTAGGTGGAAATTCGAGTCGTTTAATTTGGTCATCATCCTCCTAATCTCGGATCGATCCCCCCTAACCCCCCTTAAGAAGGGGGGGACAAGAGTTTAACTGCCTAATTTAATCTCAAATATCATAAATCAAAACTCCAAAATATTTAAGATCTTCCCGCTAAATTGGCAACTATTAATGCTATTTGATCGGGCTGGACAGGTTTGGAAATATGGATTTGAAAACCAGCTTCGATCGCTCTTTCGCGTTCTCGATCGCTCGCATAAGCAGTCAGCGCAACGGCTGGGATTTCTCCTCCGGCTTCTGCAGCCAGAGCTCGCACTTCTCGAATTAAGAAATACCCATCATCCTCTGGCATTCCGATATCCGAGATTAGTACGTCATATCTGCCGGGGTTTTCCTTCATAGCAACGATCGCACTTCTGGCAGAGCCCACCGTCGTAATCTCCGCCCCGTAGTTTTTGAGCACAAATTCTAAGAGTTCCCGGGTATCGATCCGATCGTCTACAACTAAAACGTGCAAGCCTTCGAGAGAGGGGACGGTATCATTTGAGGGATTTAAAGGCCCTAGCAAAACAGTTGACTTTAAATTGATCGCCGAAGTCAAATCTTGAGGCAACAATCGCAGCGGCAATCTCACAGTCAGCGTAGTTCCTTGTCCGTCACCGGGACTTTCGGCTTGCACCGTTCCTCCGTGCAATTCTACCAGATGGCGCACGATCGCCAAACCCAATCCTAGCCCTTGATCCCGCTTAGTCATGCTGGAATCGACTTGATGGAAACGATCGAAAATATACGGCAAAAATTCTGCCCCAATGCCTTTTCCCGTGTCGCTGACTTGAATTTGAGCGTGATTCTCGATCGCCGACAGCGTGACTTCTACTCGTCCCCCCGCAGGAGTAAACTTAATGGCATTCGACAGAAGATTCCACACAACTTGCTGCAAGCGACCAGCATCACCTAAAACAGTCGCATCACTCAACTGCGAAACAATTTCAATGTTTTTTGCTGCGGCTGATAATTGAACCACATCGAGCGCAGCTTGCACCACCGCAACCAGATCGATCCAATTGATATTAAGAGCCAGCTTGCCGCTCGTAATCCTGGCAATATCCAGGATATCTTCGATTAACTGAGATTGCGTCTGCGCGCTGCGCTCGATCACCTCTAGAGCGCGATCGACTGCAGCTTCCTTAAGCACGCCGGAGCGCAGGATGCTTGCCCACCCCAGGATCGGAGTCAGGGGATTGCGGAGTTCGTGAGAGAGATTTGCGAGAAATTCATCTTTAGCACGGTTAGCGGTTTCTGCTTGTTGGCGGGCCAACTGTTCCTGCTCGAATAACTGCGCTCGCTCTTTGTCAAATTGCTTGCGCTCTGTAATATCCTCGATCGACAACAGAATCATTAAAGCTCGGTCTTCTCGTTCAAGTTTACAAGCATTGAGCAGCATAGTTTTCTGCCCTACCTGCTCAAAAACGTGCTCCAACTCAAAGTCTTGAAGCTCAACATCGCTAACCAAAATATTTTCCAATATCGATCGCAATTGGGGGATATTCCACTGCCCGTTGCCTAGCTCAAACAGCGAACATTTTGTTGTTTCTGACGGTGAAACCTGAAAGGTTTTATAGAACGCTCGATTTGCTTTATTCACTCGAAAATCAGCATTTAGTGCGACTAAAGGGGTTTGCACAGTTTCCACGATGGTTTCAGCGTAGTTTCGGGACTCCTCCAAAGTTCTGGCACTGCGTTTAAGATCATCAATATCTATCAAAACTATTACCACACCGTCAATCCTGTTTTCCGCTGTGCGGTAAGGACGAATGCGGAGGTTGTACCAATATCCCGATAAAGTTTGAACTTCTTGTTCTTGCGTCTGGAGAGTATTAATCACCTCCAAAATCATCGCTGACAAATCTGGCAGATCGAGAGTCGAGCGAATATCGTTAAAAGGTCGTCCAATATCTGTCGGAATCAGATTAAAAATTTCCTGAGCCGTTGGCGTAAATCGTCGAATTTGTAAATCGTTGGCCAGCATTAAGACTGGGATATTAATACTAGCCAGCAAATTTGTCAGATCGTTATTGAGCTGGTGCTGTTGAAAATTTCGATTGCGAAGTTCGTCGTTAGTAGTGGTGAGTTCCTCGTTAGTAGCTTGAATCTCTTCTTTGGCAGTTTCTAGCTCCTCGTTGGTGCTTTGCAACTCCTCGTTGCTCGATAGGATTTCTTCGTTGGCAATTATGAGGTCTTGGTTGAGAATTTCCTGCTCTAGAATCAGCGATTGCAGGTGCGCTTGAGCCGCCATTTTTTCTTCGTTAGCGCTGACAAGTGCCTGCTTCAGCAGTGTAATTTCAGGAGCTAAATTACCTCGATCGAGGCTTTCAGAAGAGAGGGTGTCGAAGTTGAGCGCCGCGGGTAAAGCTTCTTCAAATAGCACCAAAAAATAGCGTGTTCCGGCGGGTTGTGACGGGAACGGTATCACCTCAATATTAACGATATTATATCGTCCGCCCGCAGCCATCGATACCCTTTCTTTCCTAACAGTAATGTTTTGCATTTGTGCCTGAGAAATAGCAGTCCGCAGCTCCACAATCAAGCCTTCCCTTGCCATAGTCAGCAAGTTTAAGTCCGGCGTTCCGGCTGCCACTCTCAAGTAAGGATCGATGTCTCCCCGCACTTGCATGATTTTCATCTGCTCGTTGACAACCACACTTGGTGGGGAATAGCGATTCACAATCAGTTCGTCAGTTGCTCGATCCAAGTCAAACCTATTTATCAATTTTTCTTGATTCGCTCCCTGCTGTTGAGCAGCTTTAGCGATGTGATAGGAACTCGGCGCAAACGCAAAAGAGGGACGACTCGCAGTCAAATTTTTCGCATAAAGTTTACACTTTTTATCCACTGAAGTAAACAAGTATGAAAATTTTCCCGTACTCTCAGAATTGCCTAACAGGAGAAAGCCCGTTGGGCTAAGACTGTAATGAAAAATCGGCATCACTTTTTTTTGCAATGGTTCTGCCAAGTAGATCAGTACATTGCGACAGCTAACTAAATCGACATTGGAAAAAGGCGGGTCGCTGCCTAAGTCTTGTCGGGCAAATACACACAGTTCGCGGACTGCCTTGCAGATTCTATAACCGTCTGCTTGTTCGGCGCGGACAAAGAAGCGAGTACGCCGTTCTGGTGAAACGTCTACCATCTGGTTTTCTAAGTAGAAACCAGACCTCGCTTTGCCGATCGCGTTCTCGCTAATGTCGGTGGCAAAAATCTGGATCGGCGGCTGGGTGATTCGATCGCTCAAAAACTCTAACAAGCAAATGGCGATCGAATAAACTTCTTCACCTGTGGAACATCCCGCCACCCAAATCCGAATCGGATCGTTTGGCCATTTATTTTGAATAATTCTGGGGAAAACCAGCTCTTTTAACTTTTCAAATACTTCGGGATCGCGGAAGAAACTGGTAACGTGGATCAGGATTTCTTCATATAAAGCTTTGACTTCAGCCGAATTTTGTCGGAGGTGTTGGGCGTAATCTTCCAAGCTATCGAGCTTGTACAACACCATCCGCCGCTGGATGCGTCGAGCGATCGTGGTGGGTTTATAGTGTCTAAAATCAACGCCTGCGGTCGATTTGAGCAGCGCAAAAATAGTTGCCAGGGCATCTGCCTGTTGGGGCGATTCCTGAAATTTTTTCAGGGAAATCGTGGAAGAGAGAAGGGGAGTGCGACTGTAGTTTGCCAGTGCCTCGGCAATTTTTTCCGGTGGCAGAATGAAATCGACATTCCCTGTGGCAACAGCGGTATTCGGCATACTATCGAATTTTGCCGAGTCTTGACATTGAGCAAAAGTCATGCCTCCGGCTGCTTTGATTGCCCTGAGCCCCTGTGAACCGTCTCCGTCTCCCCCGGATAATACTACGCCGATCGCTTTGTGTCCGCGATCGGCTGCCAATGACGTAAAAAACGCATCTCCCGGCATATATTTGCCATAAATCTTCTCGCGGGGTGATAGTTGCAGCACGCCTTTAGACAGCACCATCTTGGTGTTGGGCGCAATGACGTAGACTTGATTCGGCTCTACAGTTATGCCGTCTTCTGCCTCACTAACAGGCATTTCCGTGACTCTCGCGAGAATCTCGGTGAGCAGGCTCTTGTGATGGGGCGCTAAATGCTGAATCAGCACAAACGCCATACCCGTATCTGCAGGTAAATTGCTCAGTAACCCCCGGAATGCTTCCAGCCCTCCTGCTGAGGCGGCAATCCCAACTATCGGAAAGGGGGCATCGTTTTTTGCTGGTGGTTTCATGTCGATGGTAGCTGGCGCGATCTATTATTGTGTATTTTGTGGAAATAAGTTTATAAGAGCCATTTAAAGCGCACTTATTCGCAGCCAACCAATCTCGTTAGCCTCGAAGTAGGTCATGCGGACTACTCTAATTGCACCTTAAGTTCCTCGGATAAGGCAACCGTCTTAAGGATTAGGCGGAGTTTGATAGCGATTATAAAATTTATGTAGAAATACGGAATAAATCCGTTTTTTTCTACTTTTGCCGGCTGTTTTTTTTTTTTGAAATAAAAACCCGATTTCTACCTAATTGCTAAATTAGTCGATCGCGCTCTAAAAATTCTCTACTGATTTCAATTACCTATGAGGCACACAGCGCGATTACAGATTCTGTATTAATTCTAGCAGTATAAGCGACTTGGGCCCCTTGTATCCCTTTTAAATCTTCAACTCGTTTGTGAATTTCGGACACTCCAGCAGCTTTTAATGCTATTAAAAATGCTTGGTCGTTGTAAACATCTTCGGAAAACGAAACTTCGTCACTTTTAGAAAGATTTTGAAGGCGGGCGGCTTTGTTGACTGTGGAGCCAAAATAGTCGATCGAATTATTGAGATTTACGAGCAAAGCCGTACCTCGATGAATGCCAATTCTGACTTGAACCCACTCTGCTTGCGGGCGAGTTAAATTGTACTCTCGGAAACAAGCCACAGCACCGACTGCTGCCTGAATTGCTTGTTCGTTGCTGATAAATGAAGCCATGACGGCATCGCCGATGGTTTTAATGACTTTACCGCCAAATTTCTCGATCGAGTCAAAGAAAATTTCAAAATGGTCGCGCACAATATTGTAAGCTTTAGTATCTCCCAGCGTTTCGTACATTCTGGTAGAACCGGTAATATCAGTAAACATAATAGTAATCGCCCGAATCTTGACTCGCTCTCTTTCCGATATTACTTGATCGCCGAACAAACGCTTATAATCCGGGTGATGAAGCAGTTGCATTCCTGATAGCCGCAAGGGCAGTTGTTCTACTGTCAGTTCCTCGGGCAATTCATCTGAATGCAAAATCAACCCGGACAAATTGTGATCGGTATTAGTTAGTTCGAGCTTAACTTTTCCCGGACGCACGGCCAGCTCTTTTTTGTCAAAATCTGGGCCGGCTAACTGCTGGACTTTAATTTCTTGTATGGCTTCTGTTTCTTCGCCTTCAACCTTTAAAATCCCTTTAGCTAAAGTCAGGGGACAGCAGTAGCGGTATCGACCTTCTTCTAAGGTGACAATCTCCGATTCAGTGCAGTATAAAGGCGTTACCAGTTGCAGTTTGCTCTGGAGTACGGGAGGGGGAGCGCAGACGGGCCGCAGTTGCGGGTCTTCGATTTCTTTGTTTAGGGAAAAAGTAACTTCGACGCGATCGAGCAAATCAATTTTAAACTCGCGCTCGCACATGGGGCAAAAAGACATTTCTGATGTATCTGCCAAGTCCTTAAATTCTTCTGTAATCATGTTGCAGTGGGGACAGTGAATATCCCAGTGCAAGTCGAAGGCCCCGGCTTTTACTCCGTGCAGAAATTCCGAAGTAATTCTTTTAATATTCTTGACTGTATCCCCTGCGACGTAGTAAGGGTTAATTCTCAATCTCTGCAAAATGTGGGAACCGATTAACCATTTTTCGATTTGGTCGATCGTTCCTTTGCTACAATTGGGACGTTTTTTTAGCTGTTCTAATTTTTCTTTTAATAGTTCGATATTCATGATCCACTTGCCTTTGAGTCTCAGGGCAAGAAATTATAAGAATTTTGTTTTATACTTTGCTCGTCTGCTTGGTTTTGGCGGGAGAATTCTGATGAGTTTGCACCTGTGCGGATGTCTCTGGCCTTTATAAATCTTAACAAATTAGCACCATGAAAACCATGCCTATTTAGGCAGATTGATTCCGCTGTCACTTGTTTGAATTCAAAGTGCGATCGCTGCATCGGTCTACAGAAATATCTTAAATCTCGGTAATTAAAAATGGGGAATTGGGAATTGGGAATTGGGAATTGTCAACCACCCAGCAGCGACTAATATCGTTTCCGTGCATCGGAATAATAAAATCCAATACGCTTGGGTTAAAACTATTTATTCCTCGGAGATCCCCCTAAATCCCCCTTAAGAAGGGGGACTTTGAGTAAGTTCTTGTCCCCCCCTTTGTAGGGGCGGTGCCCCCGTGCCCGCCCTTGGCTAGGGGGGATCGAGCTTAACTGAATCGTATTGTAATAAAATCGAGTCAACAGTCAACAGTCAACAGTCAACAGTCAACAATTCCGGAAGAGTGCAACCGGAATTGATAATAATTAATGAATAAATAAAAAAAAAAGAGGGAATTTTCCCTCTTTTAATCACACTAACTGCGATGTTATTCTTCCGTCGCAGGAGGGATTTCTTCCTCTACATCTAATACTGCTTCGGGTGCTGCTTCGGGTGCTGCTTCGGGTGCTGCTTCAGGTGCTGCTTCGGGTGCTACTTCCGGCAGATCCTCTTCCATTGCTGAGGGCACATCTTCGAGTTCGTCGGAGAAGTCATCATCAGCATCAGTTGAGTCTACAGGAATGTCTATGCCTGCTTTAGCTTGCTTTTGAGCCAGCATTTTCTCGCGGAACTTAGCTGCCATTTCCTCAGCTTTTTCGTACACCAATTCGCGATTTTTGACCATCGCGCCCGGTTCCGGTTCCAACTGCTTAGTGGAGAGAGAAATCCGGCCCCTCTCGGCATCCAAGTCAATGATCATCACTTTCACTTCGTCGTTGACATTGAAGACGCTATGAGGCGTATCGATGTGATCGTGCGAAATTTCCGAGATGTGCAGCAAGCCGCTGACGCCGCCGATGTCGATAAAGGCACCGTAAGGCTTGATACCGCGTACTGTACCGATGACCACTTCCCCAACTTCGAGGCGGTTCATCTTGCGCTCAACTAAGGCGCGACGGTGACTCAACACTAGGCGGTTGCGGTCTTCGTCTACCTCTAAGAATTTTAATGGTAATTCTTCGGCGACTAATTCTTCCTTCGGTTTGCGGGTACTTATATGAGAACCGGGAATAAAGCCTCGCAAGCCTTCTATTCTCACGAGTGCGCCGCCGCGGTTGGTGGCAAATACTTGCGATCGTACTGTGGCATCTTCTGCTTGCAGTTGTCGCACTCTTTCCCACGCCCGCATATACTCGATGCGCCGGATGGACAGGGTTAATTGTCCGTCTTCATTTTCATCGGTAAGGATGAAAAATTCTCTAGTTTCGTTTGATTGCAATACCTCTTCAGGGGTTTCGACTCGATTGATCGACATTTCCTGAATGGGAATGTACGCTGCTGTTTTAGCACCGATATCAATCAGAGCGCCCCTCGGTTCTATACTAAAAACTGTACCCGCTACTACATCGCCCGGGCTAAAGTGATAGTCATATTTATCAAGTAGGGCTGCAAAATCTTCGTGAGTAAAGCCGATGTCTTTGACTGTGGTTTTGAGATTGACCATGCGAATAGTTTCCTAGGATTTCTCTCCTTCATGTTTTTCGTTTGTGCCGGCAGATATTCGAGATTTTGGTGAAAAAGCGGTTAACTTCTTTCAAAATCTTTTACTAAAGTCAGTTTTTGCTAACTTTTGCCGGGTGCAAATGCACACCAGCGCTTGCCATTACTGTTACTCCATACTCTGTGTTAAAACGTTGAGATCTTAACATTCCGAGTCAAGTAGACTATTTTGACACTCTCAGGTATAAATAAACTGAGATTCTTCATTCAACGAGCCGACTTGCTGGCGACAGGATGACTCCAGTCTAAGTAGAGGTCGGTTTCTCCAGAAGCGTAAATTTCGGTATGCCCTACCGTATTTAATTAGTCACCGATCTTTAGTTAGGTTTTGTTCAAATGCGAGCTTTCCTAAACTGCAACACCGTTAGGTGTGACTACGCACTCAACTAATCCAGTTAAGTTTTTACGTTGTCTAGTTATACTCTATTTTAGACCGATGACGATCATATCACACCCAGCACTCTTACTGAGAAAAAAGAACACTCGCTCGAATGAGAGTCCCTTGAGTCGCTATTCCTCCCGGCCTTCCTCGCAACACGGTTTTCAATCTCCCAGAATATTTCTATAAATTAATTTAAGCGAGCTTAGCTGGGAGTAGCGCAGGATGCTGGGCTTTCTCGATCGGCTGATTCCGAATCCGGCAAATCTGCGTCAAAATTCGGTCTAGTTTCTGCATCTTCAGCTTCGTTGAGGGGATTCTGAAGGTGATTTAAGGTATCTACAAAATCTCGGATGCCTCGAAATTGCCGATATACGGAGGCAAAACGCACATAAGCGACTTCGCTGAGCGGTCGCAGGTGCAACAGCACCAGTTCCCCTATTTCTGAGCTGGCGATTTCTCGGAGCGATCGACCTTGGAGTTGGGCTTCGATTTCTTCTGCCAGAGTTTCGAGATGCCCCGAAGACAAACCTGTTTTTTCGCAGGCCCGAATCAATCCCCTGACTAATTTTGACCTGTCAAAAGATTCGCGCTTGCCGTCCCGCTTGATCACCGTAATCGGCACAAATTCTATGCGTTCGTAAGTTGTGAAGCGGTGCTGGCAGCTCAAACACTCGCGCCGCCGACGGATGCTTTGACCTGATTCGGCTGAACGCGATTCTAGAACGCGGCTATTTGTGTGTTGGCAGGAGGAACAGCGCATGATTGCTGATTTTAACAGGCGTTGCCAGCAAATTGCCATTCATCTAACCGCCTGGGGTCTGATGAATGGCTGGACTAGAAAAATCACTTAGCACACAGCGGTGAAATAGTCCCGCATCAAATTAGATTCCTATGATGCGGGCTAACCGCAGTCCGGTTCAAGATATTTTGGACTTGCTGGAGGCGTATAGCTAATTATTTGCCAATCCGGGGAGGTTCCCGAAAGGCGATCGCAAAAAATAGTACGCCTATGGCTAAAGCCAGAATCAAAATGTAAGCAACACTTTCCATGTTAAATTTTCCCTATCTTCCCTTGCCGTATTATTTTATCTTAATTGTTGGTTTTATTATTAACTAAAAAAACCCGGTTTCTTCAAGAAACCGGGTTTTTGTGTAGGGGGGAAGTTTCCCACGTACCCAGAGGCTGGCGAAATCTAGATAGATTCTTCTCTTCTTGTGGTTACGTCGCCCACCTTTTGGAACAAGCCCCACTCGACTTGTTCTTCCAAGTCAGCCTCAACTCCAGCAAACACGTCGCGGAAAATAGTCCGAGAACCGTGCCAGATATGGCCGAAGAAGAATAGCAAAGCAAAGCAAACGTGTCCGAAAGTGAACCAACCGCGAGTCGAAGTGCGGAACACCCCGTCAGAATTCAAGGTTTCGCGATCGAATTCAAACACTTCACCTTTTTGAGCATCGCGAGCAAACTTCTTAACATCCTGAGGATTATCAAAGGTTTGACCGTTAAGTTCGCCACCGTAGAAGCTGACGGTAACTCCGCTTTGTTCAAAGCTGTATTTTGATTCAGCACGGCGGAAGGGGATGTCAGCGCGAACGACCCCATCTTTGTCTGTCAAAATTACTGGGAAAGTTTCAAAGAAGTTGGGGAGGCGGCGAACCGACAATACCCGACCTTCGCTATCAGTAAATACTGGATGGCCCAGCCAAGATTTAGCAATACCGTCGCCATTGACCATCGCGCCGGCCCGGAACAAACCGCCTTTAGCAGGAGAGTTGCCCACGTAGTCGTAGAAAGCCAATTTTTCAGGAATTTGTTCGTAAGCTTCTTGGAACCCTTGACCACCGGCCAAGGTAGCTTGAGCTCTGCGATCGATTTCTTGTTGGAAATAGCCGCTGTCCCACTGATAGCGAGTCGGGCCAAAAAGTTCGATCGGAGTCGCAGCAGAACCGTACCACATCGTACCCGCAACCACAAAGGCTGCGAAGAACACGGCAGCAATACTGCTAGAAAGTACAGTTTCGATATTCCCCATCCGCAGGGCTTTGTAAAGACGTTCCGGCGGCCGCACTGTCAAGTGGAACAAACCGGCAATTACGCCGACTACGCCCGCTGCAATGTGGTGAGCCACGATGCCGCCCGGATTATACGGGTCAAAGCCTTCAGGGCCCCAAGAAGGCGCCACTGGCTGGACGTGACCGGTCAGGCCGTAGGGGTCGGACACCCACATTCCCGGGCCAAAAAGTCCCGAAAGGTGAAATGCGCCGAAGCCGAAGCAAAGCAAGCCGGAGAGGAACAGGTGAATGCCAAACATTTTTGGCAAGTCGAGGGCTGGTTCACCGGTGCGAGGGTCTCTGAAAAGTTCTAAGTCCCAAAATACCCAGTGCCAAACTGCTGCTAAGAACAGCAGGCCAGAGAGGATGATGTGAGCAACGGCGACGCCTTCAAAGGACCAGAAGCCCGGATCGACGTTACCTTCGCCGGTGATGCTCCAACCGCCCCAAGAACCCGTAACTCCCAAGCGAGTCATGAAGGGTAACACGAACATCCCTTGACGCCACATTGGGTTCAGAACTGGGTCTGTGGGATCAAAAACTGCTAGTTCATAAAGGGCCATCGAGCCGGCCCAACCTGCCACGAGGGCAGTGTGCATTAAGTGTACAGAAATCAATCGGCCTGGGTCATTTAAGACGACTGTGTGTACGCGATACCAGGGTAGTCCCATTGACTGCGGTTCTCCAAGGTGTAAGTGATGATGTCTATTTTTACGGAAAAATCAGATTCTGAATCCCAGCAGTTACCTGCAGGGTGTAAACTCTGCCTTTTGCCGACTGCCATCTACCTTCAAAGGTGGAGGCATAAAAATGAAAGTTATTTAAAGAAGTGTATCGAGTGTTAGAACCGATTGCAATATGTTGGGCATTACATTAGTTGTGGGTTGCCCATTTCGCAGCGGGCGGCGATCGTCCCGAGGCGTTCGAGGACTTGCTCGGCATCGATCAGTCTGGTGAGGGTGACGTTGCCGATATTTTTGGCGGGATCGGCGGGATCGGGACGGACTCCTGGTTGGACCTCTACCATGAGTACGGCGTCTTCTACGCGGTAGAGCCACATTTTTTCGTTGCGATCGACAAGACAGAGGTTTAGCTGCTGGATGTCCGGCGCCCGCCTCCAGGCGGCGTGACTCCACTCGCCACCTACGCCCCAGACGCGCCCAACTTTCCAGCCGTCGGATAAGAAGAAGTATTTCACTTGTGTACGCTTGTTGAGATTTTTTTGTCTAACATAGCGCAAAACTGCAATTGTACGGAATTATTGAACCGTGAAGACGCGAAGGGTGCATATAAATATTGTTATTCGATCGACTATTGCCTATAATATGCTATGTAAGGCATAATTGCTCCAAATGACATGGAACATTGAGTTTCACTTTGATTTTTACTCTGAGTTTACCGAATTCCCCACTGATGTCAGATTAGAGCTTTTAGCAAAACTCACACTGTTACAAGAATTTGGCCCAAACCTCAAGCGTCCTCACGTCGATACTCTCAATGGTTCTACCTACACCAATATGAAGGAACTTAGGTTTCAGGCGGCGGGTGGAGTTTGGCGAGTCGCTTTTGCATTTGACCCCCGCCGATCTGCGATTCTGTTGGTAGCTGGGGACAAATCTGGTAGTAGTGAGAAGCGATTTTACAAGCAACTAATTAAGATAGCAGATAGTAGATTTACCGGCCATTTGAATAAGTTAATGGAGCAAGAAACAGATGACAATTAGCCTGAAGACTATTATGGAGAATTTGCCTCCCGAACAACGAGCAATAGTCGAAAAACGATCGGTTGAATTAATGGCTGAAGAAATGACATTGCAAGACTTACGAAAAGCCAGGAAATTTACTCAGATTCGCATGGCAGAATTATTAAATATGCGTCAAGAAAATGTCTCGCGACTCGAACGCCGTGCGGATTTGTTGGTATCTACTTTGCAAAGTTATATCGCCGCAATGGGTGGCGAGTTGTCATTTGTCGTAGAATTCAAAGATCGACCCCCCGTTAAAATTACTGGATTAACATCGATGTTTGAAGAAAGCAGCTACACTAATGGAGAGGAATAGTTTTAATTGAGGAAACTAAAACCTAATTTTGCCAGATGTCTATTATTCAATCTAAAATCTAAAATCTAAAATCGAATGACCGCACAAACTCCAGTACAATTCCAAGACAGTTTCGACATCATCGTAGTAGGTGGCGGACACTCCGGCTGCGAAGCCGCCCTCGCCACATCTCGCCTCGGCTGTCGCACCCTTCTCCTCACCCTCAACCTCGACAAAATTGCGTGGCAACCTTGCAATCCCGCTGTCGGCGGCCCGGCTAAAACCCAACTTACTAACGAAGTTGATGCGTTAGGCGGGGAAATTGGCAAAATGGCCGATCGCACCTACTTACAAAAGCGCGTCCTCAACGCTTCGAGAGGCCCCGCAGTGTGGGCCCTGCGAGCACAAACAGACAAGCGGGAATACGCCGCTGTGATGAATAATATTGTCGAAAATCAAGAGAATTTGACCATCCGCGAAGCGATGGTAACAGACTTAGTTTTGGGCAAAAACGAAGAAGTAATCGGAGTTGAAACATACTTCGGCGTCGCTTTTGAATGCAAAGCTGTAATACTCACCACAGGTACTTTTTTAGGTGGCACAATTTGGGTAGGTAATAAGTCGATGCCCGCCGGACGCGCCGGAGAATTTGCCGCCGTTGGCTTGACGGAAACTCTCAATCGTTTGGGCTTTGAAACGGGCAGGTTAAAAACAGGAACTCCGGCAAGAGTTGACAAGCGTACTCTGGATTACACCAACCTGGAACCCCAGCCGGGAGATGCAGAGGTTCGCTGGTTTAGTTTCGATCCAGAAGTTTGGATCGAACGGGAACAAATGCCTTGTTATTTGACTCGAACTACGGCAGCTACTCATCAGTTAATTAGAGACAATTTGCATCTTTCTCCAGTCTACGGTGGCTGGGTTGATGCGAAGGGGCCGCGCTATTGCCCGAGTATTGAAGATAAGATTGTGCGGTTTGCGGATAAGGAAAGTCACCAGATTTTTATTGAACCTGAAGGTAGAGATATTCCTGAACTTTATATCCAAGGATTTTCTACTGGTTTACCAGAAAATTTGCAATTGCAAATGCTGCGGACTCTTCCGGGTTTGGAAAAGTGCGAGATGATGCGCCCTGCTTATGCTGTGGAGTACGATTATTTGCCTGCTACTCAGTGCTTTCCAACGCTGATGACTAAGAAGATTGAAGGGCTGTTTTGCGCGGGCCAGGTGAACGGTACAACGGGATATGAGGAGGCGGCGGCACAGGGGCTCGTGGCGGGTATTAATGCGGCCAGGTTTGCGAAAAATCAGGAGATGATCGTGTTTCCTCGCGAGCAAAGTTATATCGGCACTTTGATCGATGATTTGTGTACGAAGGATTTGCGGGAACCTTACCGGATGTTGACTTCGCGATCGGAATACCGGCTATTATTGCGATCGGACAATGCTGACCAACGCTTGACGCCGCTGGGACGGGAAATTGGTTTGATTGACGATCGCCGGTGGGAGTTGTTCGATCGCAAACAAGCTAATATTGTGGCCGAGAAGGAACGCTTGTACTCGACGCGGGTGAAAGAGCACGAGGAAGTAGGCAAGGCAATTTTTGCAGACACTCAACAAGCAATTAAAGGTTCAATTACTCTTGCTGATTTGTTGCGTCGTCCTGGTTTTCATTATGTGGACTTGGAACGCTACAATTTAGGCAATTCGAGTCTGAAGTTGGCTGAGAAAGATGGTGCAGAAATTGATATCAAATATTCCGGCTACCTGCAAAGACAGCAAAATCAAATCGATGACATTGCCAAACACGAACGCCGACAATTGCCGGCAGATTTGGATTACATGGCAATTACAACTCTCTCCAAAGAATCGCGGGAAAAGTTGGCTAAGGTGAAACCGCTGACGATTGGCCAAGCTGCCAGAATTGGTGGGGTAAATCCGGCTGATGTTAATGCTTTGTTGATTTTTCTGGAAGTGCGAAACCGTCAGCAGCCAGCGGGTGTGGGTAAATAACCTAAACTAGAGGTGTCTCAAGAGTCCCTTGAATTTTATGCAATATAGCAATCCTTGCATGAGTCGTAAACTTTTTACCCCACCCCAACCCTCCCCTTATCAAGGGGAGGGAGTAAGAAATTCACAAATTATTTAGGATTGCTATAGTAGTATGAAAAAGTTTGGCTATTGTGGCACCACTTTTTTGTTTGGCGGCTTTCATATTGATGGATATAGATTCTGGGCTTTGCTGAGTCACGGTATGAATCAACTTTTATGGGAATTTACAAAACTCACCAGACTTGGCTTATAAAAACTCCGAAATCGGGAATTGATACCTGTATTCAGCAACGCCACAAAAACGGAAAACTGGCAGAATGTCAACTAGAATTGATGAAACTCTGCCAGTCTATTGTAGATATTTATCAATCCTCGAACCTGCCTAAAACCCCAACTTCCATAAAGAGTGCGAGAGAGAGGGGGAGACAGCGAGAGGGAGAGGGGGAGAGGGGGAGAAGGGGGGAACACAGTTAAATTCATCCGTGTATCCGTGTCCGAATCCGTGTCGTGCCCTTCTTCTCTCTTCCTTCTTCCTTCCTTTAATGTGCCCAGAGAATCACGCCAGCTTCATAAGGACTGCTGAGATTATCGTGCTTCGGCAAAACCCGCAACGACAAACCTTGCAAACCGCTAGAAGTATAAGTAATGTCAGCCGTATAAAGGCTAGCATTGTTAGCATCTTCTCCCAAATACTCCATCACCACCGGTACGCCGCCGACAATATCTCCGTTAGCATCAACCGAACCTTGATAAAGTTCAACTTGCACGTCTGCAGGCGTCAATCCCATCAGATTAATCCGAGATTTAACAGAGATCGACTGATTGACCTTAACTTCCTTATCCTGGGAAATATCAACAGCCTCAATCTTAATATCCTTCCACTTCGCGAGAACGTGCTTCTTCCAGTGAGACAACTCCTTGGCGGGAGCACAATTATCCGAAGTCATCGTGAAGAATCGATCGCTCACCGGGAAATATGCCCGCCGCGCGTAATCTTTCACCATCCGAGCAGTATTGAAGAAAGGACAGTTCAAGCGAATCGAATCCTTCATTTTCGCCGTCCAACCGCGGGGAATTCCATCAGCATCCCGGTTGTAAAATAGGGGTACAACTTCCTTTTCCATCAAGTCGTACAAAGCATTCGCCTCTACCTCATCCTGATACTTAGTATCTTCGTAAAACTCCCCATGTCCGATCGGCCAACCGGTACGAACATAATCAGCCTCATCCCACCATCCGTCGAGGATGCTCAGATTCGGCAAACCATTCATCGAAGCTTTCATCCCCGAAGTCCCGGAAGCTTCCCGGGGGCGGCGCGGCGTATTCAGCCACACATCGCAGCCAGAAACCATCATCCGAGCAACGTTAATGTCGTAGTTCGGTAAAAACACCATCGAGCTCATCGTCTCGTGTTCGCGGATGAAGTGAACGATATCCCGAATCAATTCCTTACCCGGAATATCCATCGGGTGAGCCTTCCCAGCAATCACAAACTGCACCGGGCGATTTTGATCCCGCATGATCCGCATGATTCGCTCGACATCGCGCAAAAACAGCGTCGCCCGCTTGTAAGTAGCAAAGCGGCGGGCAAACCCGATCGTCAGCACCTTCGGATTGAGAGCCTCCCGCGCGTGTTCGATTTCCGTTTGGGCCGCACCGCGCTCGCGCAAAGTCTTTTGCAGCCACTCCCGTGCGAAAACCACCAACTCAGCTCGACAGCGTTCGTGATTGCGCCACAGTTCCTCATCAGGAATCGACGACATCCTGTCCCAGAGACGATCGTCCTTGCGAGTCATTTCCCAATCCGGGCCGAGGTATCGATCGTATAACTCCTGAGTAGACTTCGCCACACAACTGCGAGCGTGCACCCCGTTGGTAATCGAAGTAATCGGTACTTCTTCCTGCGGCAAACCCGGCCACAAACCCTGAAACATCGGGCGCGACACCACACCGTGCAAAGCCGCCACCCCGTTGACAAAACTCGACATTTTAATAGCCAAAATTGCCATATTCAGAGGTGCGGACAAATCGCCAGTATTCTCCCGGCCCAATCCTAAAAACTCATCTTGCGACAAGCCAAATATCTTGGGATACTCAGCGAGATAGTGCATCACCATATCCGGCTCGAACAAGTCAAACCCAGCAGGTACCGGTGTGTGAGTCGTAAACATACTGCTCGAAACCACCACCTGTTCCGCTTCCACGAAACTCAGGTGATATTCCTCCATCAGCATCCGAATGCGTTCCAAAGCCATGAAAGCTGCGTGGCCTTCATTCATGTGATAAGCCGTAACTGTCAGCCCCAATGCCTTGAGCATTTTCACGCCGCCGATGCCCAGCATGATTTCTTGGTGCATCCGCAGGGTTTTATCACCGCCGTACAGTTGGTCGGTAATATCTTGGTCGTAGCGGCTGTTAGGTTCAATATTTGTATCCATCAGGTACAAAGGAACCGTTCCCACTTGTACCCGCCAAATCCGGGCATACACCTTGCGGCCGGGATAGTCCACCTCAATCCGCAATTCCGAACCGTCGGGATTGCGTTCTGGGTGCAGCGGCATATTGTAGAAATCATTGAGCGGATAGCGTTCTTGCTGCCAGCCGTCGGCGTTGAGATACTGCGAAAAATAACCTTCTTGGTAGAGCAAACCGACACCGACTAAGGGCAAGCCCAAATCGCTAGCTGATTTGAGGTGGTCGCCTGCGAGTACACCCAAACCGCCCGAATAGATCGGTAGGGCTTTAACTAAGCCGAATTCCATCGAAAAGTAAGCGTAGCATTCTTGCTGCTCGGTACCGCGCTGTTTGCGGTACCAGGCGCGATTTTTGAGATAATCGTCTAGCTGCTGGGCTGCTCGGTTCATTTGGGCAATGAAGCCTTCGTCTTCTGCCATTTCTTGCAGTCGCTCTTGAGATATGGTTCCGAGCATCAGCACCGGGTTTTGGTTGCTGGAGTCCCACAGGTCTCGATCGAGGCGGCGGAAAAGGTCTTTAGTATCGACGTTCCAATCCCAGTGCAAGTTATAGGCAAGCTTGCGGAGGGGTTCGAGAATTGCCGGTAGCGAGGGGGAAACGTTAAATGTGCGAATCGGCTGCATAGACAAAGCTTTTATGTTGGAGTAGCGATATTTTCCTCTGTCTTTAGGTACAAGTCCGTGATTCTGCACACTATTTTAAGTTTTAAGCTGCGGGGGCGATCGCGATGACCATCATTAAGCACGCGAAGCCGTGCCGTGTCCCTAACCTAGCTAAGCTTTTAACTGCCCTGGCGGGATTTAGGACTTGATGCCCCTGAGCTGACAATTTCTCAAGTTAAAGCCCTGTATCACCCTTGGGGCAAGAATCTTAACGAATTGCCCGACAACTTAGGCCCGCCGCAGCGCTTTAGCAGTGATGAGGTTGGGGGTGTAGCGGAGGAAAATAAGTCGCGAGAGTAAGATTCGCGGTCAAGAACCATAACTAATAACTAATGACTAATTAAGCAATTTTCACTTTACTCAACTGAGAATTTACCAACAGTTTGCTAGCATCGCCAGCCGAGAGGGCAGGGCTGAAATAATAACCCTGAATTTCTTGACAGTGCAGTTCGCGCAAACACTCCAACTGCTCTTTAGTTTCTACTCCTTCGGCTACTACGCTCAAGTTCAAATCTCGCCCCAGCGTCGCTACAGCCTTGGCGATCGCCCGTTCGCAGGGATCGGTCGTCAGTCCGCTGACAAACGACCTGTCTATTTTTAAGATATTCAAGGGAAACTTTTTGAGATAATTTAGAGAACAATAACCCGTGCCGAAATCGTCCAGCGCAATTTGCACTCCCATATTCTGCAACTCCCTAAGAACTTTTGTGGTATAATCCACATCTTGCATGGCTGTCGTCTCGGTAATTTCTAACTCTAAATACTTGGGTGCTAAACCGCTTTTTTCCAAGCATTTCGCTACCATTTCTAATAAATTAAATTGCTGGAACTGCCGAGCCGAAACGTTGACTGCTACCCGCAAATCTGGCTGCAAAGCATCCTGCCAAGCTTTATTTTGAGTGCAGGCTGTTTGCAGCACCCATTCCCCAATAGCTACAATGAGCCCGTTCTCTTCGGCGATCGGAATAAATGTAGCGGGAGTAACTAAACCTAATTGTGGATGTTGCCAGCGGAGCAGGGCTTCCATGCCCTGAATTTTCCAAGTAGTAATGTTGACTTTTGGCTGGTAGAAAACCTCAAATTCTCCCTGTTCTAAAGCCTCGTGCAGCCTGTGTTCTATAGTTAGTAACTGGCTGTCTTGGGGATTAATCGTTGAAGTATATAACTGATAGTTATTTCTTCCCATTTCTTTAGCGCGGTACAAGGCGGCATCGGCATTTTTGACTAAAGTTTCGGCATCTTCACCGTCATCGGGATAAAGGGCAATGCCGATGCTGCTGCTGACGTGAAACGGTTGTCCTTCTAGTTTAAATGGTGGCTTTAAATTGTTGAATATTCTTTGAGCTGTTTTAACTGCATCTTCTAAGCAATTGATGTCGGGAAGCAGTATGGTAAATTCGTCGCCTCCCCAGCGGGCTACCGTATCAGTCGATCGCAAACTGTCGCTGATGCGTCCGGCAAAACCTTCTAACAGGCGATCGCCCGCAGCGTGACCTAGTGTATCATTAATCTTTTTGAACCTGTCCAAGTCTAAAAACATCACAGCTAGCCTTTTTTTTGTTTTTTTAGCTTCTCTTAATGACGCCAGCAGCCGCTCGTTAAAAAGTATCCGGTTCGGTAAACCTGTGAGTTGGTCATAAACAGCTTGATAGCGAATAATTTCTTCAGCTTGCTTGCGCTGAGTGATGTCCATCATAGTGCCGATCGCCCTTACTGCTTTGCCACTTTCATTACGGATGATATAGCCGCGATCGAGCACAAAAATGTATCCCCCATCTGCACGGTGAAAGCTGTATTCTTCCGACCAACATTGAGCGTCTGAATTCATTGCTTTGTTGAAACTTAACATCACTCTTTCCCGTTCTTCAGGATGAATATTTAGCCACCAAGATTCTAATTCTATCGTCTGAGTTTCGTTGAGTTTGTATCCAAAAACTTTTTCAAATTCTTCGCTTAACCAATACTCATTTTTTAATAAATCAAAATCCCATACGGCATCATTTGTCGCCCGCGTCAGCAGGTGAAAGCGTTCTTCGCTTTTGCGTAGTTTTTCTTCGGATTGCACCCGTTCCGTTACATCCCGAAAGCTGAATACCCGACCAGTAATTTTGCCTCCGGTGCGCTGCGGCAGCGAGTAGCGCTCGAAGATTCTGCCATCTGTCAACTCTAGGATATCGTAACTTTCTGCTGCGGGGCACTCAGACAATTCTTGAGCGCGGTTGAGAAATATTTCCGGGTATTTTAACTGGTTGATTCCAAACCCCCAAATTAGATTGTTATCTCTCGAATCCAGCAGGAAATCCGGCAACTGCCACATTTCGGCAAACTTGCGGTTAAAGGTGAGAACTTTTCCTGTACTGTCAACCGCCAGAATACCGTCAGCAGTAGATTCAATGGTTGCTTGAAGCAACGAAAGAGATGTTTCTAGTTCTAACTCTGCTAATTTGCGATCGCTGATGTCAAAGGCTGTGATTAATATTGAGGCTTTTTTTTCAAATTTGATAATATCTACAGTTGCTTCAATCCAGCGCAACTTTCCGGTTTTCGTGACTATTATTAATTCATATTTAGAGCCTGCAGTTGAGCGCGCGTGGCTGGATTTACCCCAGTTTTTAACTATTTCTATAAAATCTCGATGGATTAAGTCGTATAAATCCAATGCTAGCAATTCTTCGCGAATATATCCTGTCAGAGCTTCTGTCTGAGCATTGACATAGCGCAACTCTCGGCGGTGATAGATAAAAGCCGCAGCATTCACCGTTTCTATCAGTTGCCGAAACTTTTTTTCACTGCGCCGCAAATTTCTTTCAGCCCGCTTGCTATCAGTAATATCTTGTGCTATATATAACTTGCCGCTGACCTTGCCTTGACCGTCGCGAATAATTGAAATAGAAAGCAGTACAATTATTTTTTTCCCCTGTTTAGAAAGGTAGACTTTTTCGACGTTGCGGACACAACCTTCGGCTGTTAAACTGGCTAACTCTAACTCGGGTGGTGGTGATTCAGTTTTCTTAAAAAGTTCGTCTATTGGTTTCCCTAACAACTCTTTTTTAGAGTATCCCAAAAGTTGACAGGTAGCTTGGTTCAACGACAGGATATGACCGCCCGGGGTGGTCGCAATTATTGAGAGGTTCATTCCCTCGCAAATATCCAGGGCATATTCGGCAGTTTGCTGCAAATCTTGGGTCATTTGGGCAATAGTATGCCAGATATCTTGTTGTTTTTTTTGATTCAACACTTTTTCTCCTTTTGGTAGCTTGTCATTCTCTGTTTCAGACTTCGGCTTGATTAACCTCATCGTCTTGGATAAGCTATTTACTATTTTACCCTAATCAATAATGAGATTAATAAATAAATGAAAACCAGAGAATAATAGGTTATTGTTAGCCTAATAGTAGGTTCTTTTCTAGAAGTTTACGGAGATTGTAGATTATTGTATGTCGGTAATTTTACGGAATCTATTGGGGATAATTTATACAAAAATAATGCCGCGCTTGCAGAACTAAGGGGGTGAGATGCCGATCGCAAATAGCTATGTTTCTGAGACCCAACCAAAATTACTTGTACAGGGCGAGTGGCCGATCCATCCCCTACACTTGTTGTCTATAATATTTTTGGATTAATGCAACATTCCACAGGAAAAATAGCAAGCGCTAAATATCCAAACCCTAATTAAAAAATTATTTTCATTTTTCTATTACCTAACTTTAAATAAATTATATTTTGTAAAGGTAAATATTAAAACTTTTAGCAGAACTTGCTTTACCATAGGAAAACCCAGCTCACATTAGTTTAGGTTGATTGGTAAATAAAATTCTTCCAAGCTAATAACTTAGCTTTACAACTAATTATAATTTTAATCTTAATTTAAAATATGTCATCAGCCATTGTGCCACAAATTATCCGTCATTCTGCCTAGACACCGGGTGAGAGCGCGCTAAAATTAGATAATTCCCGCCAGGAGGCGACCGGGATTTGTTAGAAAAATAAACAATTAGCTTAAAATCGATGCAGAGGTCCACTAATTGAACCCATGAGTCAGACCATCCCAGAACTCCAAAAAGAAGTCCGCGCGCTGCAAGCAGAAGTTACCGCCCTGCAAGAGTCGCGGGAAAAACTTGGCATACAGCGCTCTGAGTGCCGAGTGGCAGTCAGTTTTCCCAAAAATAATACTCCTGAAGCCATTGCTGAGTTCCACCAGCAAACTGCTGCTTTTGGGGAGCAGTGGTTGCAGCAAATCCAGGAGATTGACCGAGAAACTAAAAATATTGAAAAGCAACTGGAACAAAAACAGGCTGTACTCAATTACAAACAAGGCGAACTAGACAAATTGCTGGCCGGACAGCACTGGCAAGAAGTAGAAAACCACGTTCAAACCGGGGAAAAACGCTTGCAAGCACAAGCTCGCAGAATCAATCAAGCAGCAGCCCAGCTAGAGACAGAAATCCAAGCTTTAAAAGCACTGTACGACCAACTCAACCCGAGTTATTCCGAGTGGTTTCAACAACCAACTCAAATAGTTGAATTTTCGGCAAAAACTATTCCTTATGCTTTTCCCAGCAGCAGTGGGTTGATTTTGGAGAATAAGGAGATTGAGTGGGAAAAAAAGTAGTTTGGAGTTGTAAAGGTTAAAGGTAAAGTATTAAGGTGAATGTCGCCGTCGAATACTCGAATAAGCAAGAAACCTTTGACGGCGACATTCAAATAATTTTACCTGGTTTATTAGTAGGTAAAAAAAAGCACAAAACTGCCTCTGCCCTAGCTAATATTAAGAGTTTTGAGTTTCATTTTTGGAAACAGGTTTATTTTGAGTTCGGGTATTAAGATAAAATCTAAAATCTAACAGTCCTAGACAGATAAACCGGGTTGTACGAAAAGACTTCGTTGCAGCCCTCCCTCCTGCTAAAAAAAACGGTTGATGAGAGCGAGGAGTGCGTAAGCCCTGTCTAAAATCTCAAATAGACTTACTGATGAAAAAATTGATTTGGATAGCGCTATTTATTCTAGTTGCGGTGGCGGCTGTGGGTTGGCGTTCTGACTCGTGGCAGCGGTTTTCGGGTATACCCGAATTTGGGATCGAGCGCAATATCCACACTTCCCAAAACCCGTCTCCCTTACCGCTTCCTGCTGAAAAAAATGCTTTTTTTCAGCCCCAAATTGACCAATCGCGCTTGTGGAAACACGTCGATACTTTAGCAGGAGAACGCGATGGAGAACGATCTCGCTCTTTTACTAGAGACTACATTTCCCAACAACTGCAAACATTAGGATTTTCCCCTGATTTGCAGCGGTTCGATCGCGGAATCAACGTTTTCGCTGAGAGAAAAGGTACGGACTCTAACGCCGGTGCAATTTTAGTGGCAGCACACTATGATACCGTCCCAAACTCACCTGGGGCTGACGACAATGCGACGGGAGTTGCTGTAGTTTTAGAACTAGCCAGATTGCTGGGTTCTCGTGCCACACCTCGGACGCTGCAAGTAGCCTTTTTCGACCGGGAAGAACTCGGACTTTTAGGCAGTTTAGCATTCACCGGTAGCGACGCGCGGTTAAAAAATTTGCAGGGTGCGATCGTCCTAGATATGGTAGGTTATGCCTGCCGCACGCCCGGATGCCAGCAATATCCCGAAGGATTGACAGCGCAACCTTTTCTCGAAGCATCGGGGGTAACATCTCCCGACAAAGGCGAGTTTATCGCTGTGATTGGGGATGCGGAACATCCGCTGCTGTTGAAAAGTTTTGCGGAGTCTGGAAAAGCCGATTTACCGCCGGTGGTGGCGCTACCGGTTCCCCTGAAAGGGTTGCTGACTCCCGATGTTTTGCGGAGCGACCACGCGCCTTTCTGGTATAAAGGAATTGGTGCTGTGTTGGTGACGGATACTGCAAATTTGCGATCGCCCCACTATCACCAATCTAGCGATACATTAGCAACTATCGATCGACCTTTTTTCGCCGGTTCTGCTCAAATTGTTGTCAATGCCGTGGCTAAATTATTGGAATTAGGTAATTAGTAATTGGGAATTGAGCATGGGGAATTGGGAATTGGGGATGGGACATCGGGCATCGGGCATTGGGCATGGTGACTGTTATTGATACTGCCAACTGCCAACTGCCAACTAATAACTAATGACTAATGACTAACAAAGAAAGCCTGCAACGGCATTTACTGCAACTAGACAATCGAGGCTACAAAGCCTACAAAGGCATTCAAGGTAATTACGACTTTTCTGAATTCACATTAATTATTGATTACGTGCAGGGAGATCCGTTTGCTTCTCCGAGTAAATTTAGAGTCATAGTTCCGCCAAACATTGCTCAAATTCCCCGCGAACTTTTCAATTCTCGCAGTCGAGAAATAGCCTTGCGAGATTACCTAACTCGCCAGTTTGACAAAGCCGCACACAGCATCAGCAGCAAACGCGGCACCGGGAAAAGCGGTTTGATTGCAGTGACTGGCTTCGGACAAGAAGTTTTAGAGCGAACTTCCGCATTTATCATTTCCTCAGCTAGATCAGATATCGGAGATTTAGGAGGAGTTGAACTGCGATTTGCCGTCGGACTTCCAGCGGGCGGACGCAGTATATTAGGGCGACAAGCTGCTGAAGTGCTATGCGAAGATATTCCGCAAATTGTCAGCAATTCTCTAAAGTATGCTAATTTAAATGCTGCGGAATGTCGCCGTCACGTTGAAACTGTAGAAGATGCTGACTGGCTGCGGCAGCAGTTAGCTGAAAAAGGATTAGTTGCGTTTGTTGCTGAGGGTTCTATTTTACCCCGCCGCAGCGGTGTTGACCATCGCCCTTTGTTAAATAATGCTGTGGCTTTTCAATCGCCGCCGTCGTTACAAGTTGACTTTAATTGTCCGAATCGTGGTTTGATTTCCGGTATGGGTATTCCCGCTGGCATTACTTTGATTGTTGGGGGCGGCTATCACGGCAAATCCACTTTACTCAAAGCTATTGAATTGGGAGTTTACAACCGAATTCCCGGAGATGGTCGGGAATTTGCGGTGACTAATCCGGCGGGGGTTAAAATTAGGGCAGAAGATGGGAGAAGTGTGGCGGGAGTAAATATTTCGCCTTTTATTAACCACTTGCCGCAAGGTAGAGATACTGCACAATTTTATACTGAAAATGCGAGCGGTAGCACGTCGCAAGCTGCTAATATTATTGAGGCTTTGGAATTGGTCGCTTCTGGTCAAGAGGATTTAGTGCCTGTTTTATTAGTTGATGAGGATACGGCGGCGACGAATTTTATGATTCGCGATCGCCGAATGCAGGAACTAATCGCTAAGGATAAGGAACCGATTACGCCGTTTATTGATAAAGTTAAACAGTTGTACGCAGACTGGGGCGTATCGACTATTTTAGTAATGGGCGGAAGCGGCGATTATTTTGATGTGGCAGATACTGTGATTGCACTGGATAATTTTCAAGCATATAATGTGACGGCAAAAGCTAAAGAGATTGCTAAAAAATACTCGATTAGCCGCGCTCCTGAAGGGGGAGAAAATTTTGGTATGATTACTCAAAGAGTGCCGGTTCCTGCTAGTTTAGATCCGAGTCGGGGACGGCGAGATGTGCGGGTGAAGGTGCGGGATGTTGATGAATTGGCTTTCGGAACTGAGGATATTGATTTGGGTGCTGTTGAGCAAATTGTGGACAGCGGACAGTTAAGGGCGATCGCTGCGGCAATGGTTTATGCTAAGCAGCAATACATGGACGGAAAACGCACTTTGTCGGAAATCATAGATTTGGTGATGGCAGATATTGACGCGCAGGGCATGGATATTTTATCGCCTTTTCCTGAAGGAGATTTTGCCATGTTTCGGCGGTTTGAATTGGCAGCGGCAATTAATCGGCTTCGCAGTTTGTCGGTTGTTGCTAAGTAGACTTGCTTAATATAAGTGGATTGTTGCCTTACTTTTGATATGCTGACAAAAGTGAGTGCAAAAACCGCGATTGAAGTATGACAGGCAATATAGGACAACTGACTGCTTTAAGCGATCGACCTTATATAGTATTAAGCAATCAAGGCGAGGTTTTACAGTTAGAGTTAAAACAGCAGCAGCACGTATTGGGGCGCGATCGCACTCGTGCTGATTTAGTCATTCCCGAACCCTGGCGCGCAGTTTCGGGCGTTCACGCTGTTTTGCGCCAAATTGGGGATAATTACTGGATTTACGACGGTGACGGGCAGCGGCCGAGCACTAATGGCTTATTTGTCGATCGCACTCGCATCACTCCCAATGACGGTTATTGTCTGAAAAACGGCACAGAAATTAAAATCGGTCTCGATCCTCAAAATCAAGTTTTGCTGAGTTATTTTAATCCGCTGGCGAATCATGTTGCTGTCCCTAGCAAGCAATCAATTCTTCTTAAGAATCGGTCGGTTTTGTTGGGTCGCGATCCAAACGCTTCGCTGCAATTAGATGCGCCGCTTGTTTCTAGACGCCACGCCACAATCGACCAAGATAGTCGCGGCAATTATATTTTGCGAGACCACAGCGTTAACGGGGTTTTTGTTAACGGTCAGCGAGTGACAAATTCTGTACAATTGTCCGAGGGAGATGCAATTCGGATCGGCCCGTTTACTCTAACTTACCGCAGCGGTGAGTTGCAGATGCAAGACTCGGGCCATCAAATTCGTTTGGATGCTGACAGTCTGGTGATTCCGAAGCGTTTGGATAACATCACTTTGGCGATCGAACCGGGGCAGTTTGTGGCTTTAGTCGGCGGTAGCGGCGCTGGCAAATCTACTTTAATGCGGACGCTTTTAGGCATCGAAAAAACTACTAACGGCGCTGTGTTTCTCAACGGTGACAACCTGCGCCAAAACTTCAATATTTACCGCAATCAAATCGGTTACGTGCCTCAAGATGATATTGTACACGCAGATTTGACAGTAGAAGAAGTCTTGAGTTATGCAGCTAAATTGCGCTTACCTCCCGATACAGATGTCAAGCAGGTAGTCGCAAAAACTTTAGAAGATATTGAAATGACTCACCGTCGCAGGGCTTTGGTAAAACAGCTTAGCGGCGGACAGCGGAAGCGGGTCAGCATCGGAGTTGAACTGTTAGCAGACCCGAAACTTTTCTTTTTAGACGAACCGACTTCAGGACTCGATCCGGGTTTGGATAAGAAGATGATGCAACTGCTGCGAAAGTTGGCAAATCAAGGCCGGACGGTGATTCTGGTGACTCACGCGACGGCAAATATCACGATGTGCGATCGTATTGTTTTTATGGGTCGCGGCGGACGCCTTTGTTACTTCGGGCCGCCTAGGGAAGCGCTCGATTTTTTCGAGGTCAAAACTGGCGATTTTGCAGACATTTACAACGAATTAGAAACAGGAGAAACCAACGTTCAAAGCTGGGCAGAAAAGTTTAATAAATCTCCCTACTATCAGCGCTATATTGTCAACCACTTCAGCACAGGCAAGGCTAATGCAAAAATACCTTCTGCACCTTCTGCACCAAAATCTCAATCTTTTGTAAAACAACTCGTTTTGCTTGCCCAGCGCTATTTTCAACTCGTTTCCCGCGACTTAGTTAACTTGAGTTTAGCTCTTTTAACGGCTCCGATCGGCATTAGTTTGCTGCGGCTAGCGGTCAGAGATAAAGACCCATTAATTGGCGCACCCGAGGCAACTTCAGCACCTTTAGCGCTCAGAGTTTTATTTGTATTTACCTGCGCGGCGATTTGGGTAGGACTGGCAACTTCTCTGCAAGAAATTGTTAAAGAATCTGCTATTTATCTGCGCGAACGTTTGGTAAATTTAGGATTGTTTGCTTATTTAGGTTCAAAAATTTTTATACTTTCGGGTTTGGCAGTATTGCAAACACTGTTAATGGTAGGAGTTATTCTGATTGCTTTTAAATCCCCCGAACCGAGTTTTATTTCCTGGGCGATGGGGGCAAGTATTACCACATTCCTAACTTTGATGAGCTGCATAAGTCTCGGATTAGTCGTTTCCGCGATTGTTAAAAATAGCTCTCAAGCTAACAGCGCTTTGCCTCTATTATTGCTGCCTCAGATTATTTTTTCGGGAGTTTTGTTTAAGATGGAAGGTGCGGCGAGCAAATTTTCTTGGCTGATGTTAAGCCGCTGGTCTGTGGGTGCTTACGGCTCTTTAGTTAATGTGAATGGGATGGTTCCCGCACCTACTACATTACCGGATGGGAGTACGCTTCCTCAGCCGTTTGAGCCTACTCCTGTTTACGATCCAACCTGGGAGAATTTGGGTTTAAACTGGGGTATTTTGTGCGTGCATATTTTCGTTTATTTGATGTTGACTCTGTGGTTGCAGAAGCGGAAGGATATTTTATAATTAAAATTACGCCTTTTTAACTCACAGTTCATTATCAAATCAGATCATGGGAGAGATAAATGTTAGTTAAAACCAACGCATTAGTAGAAATTGCTGCATCGCCTGAAGTAGTCTTTGATTTTGTAACGTCCCTGTCAAATCTGCCCAAAGTCTTTCGCGGATATGGCCCAATTCCAGCAATTATTAAAGCTGAGATGGCAGATGGTGGAGAGATGCGTGAAGGCGGCGTGCGGCGGATAGAAAATTCCGACACTTCGGTGATTGATGAAGAAATCATTACTTTCAAAAAGCCCGAAAGACAAACCTACCGACTGGTTAGAGGGTTTAAGTTTCCGATTTCTCTACTCATTGAGTCGGGTGGCGGAGATTGGAATTTCACTGCTACAGCAAAGGGAACTCGGATTGATTGGGAGTTTTATTTTATACTGACTTCTCCGGTATTCTATCCGCTTGGGTTGTTGCTAGTTCAGGTTTTTATGCAAAAAGCTATGCAGCAGTGTTTAGATAAAATTAAAGAGTATTTGGCTAACCCAAGCGAATAGATTGTATGAATTATTGGCTAATGAAGTCGGAACCAGATGTTTACAGTATTGCGGACTTGAAGGGCTCTCGCACTTCGATTTGGGATGGCGTTCGCAACTATCAAGCGCGCAATTTTCTGCGAGAAATGAGTCGGGGAGATTTAGTTTTTTTTTACCATTCTAATACTAAAACACCGGGAATTGTCGGGTTAGTGCGCGTCGTGGAAACAGGGATTGCCGATCCGAGTCAGTTCGATATGAATAGCGAATATTACGATCCTAAATCGCCGTTTGATGCTCCTCGCTGGCAAACTGTGAGAGTTGAGTTTGTTGAGGAATTTGCTAAGTTAATATCTTTGGAAGAACTAAAACAAAAGTTTAGCGCTGATGAGATTTTGGTTGTGAGGAAAGGCAATCGGTTATCGGTGATGCCGGTATCTAAAAGTGCGGCACAGAAGATTTTGAAGATGAAGTAGGAGAAAAGAGGGAAATAGATCCGGATGTCGATCCGTATAGTGAGAATAGGAGATTTAAACTGATTATATTATTTGGAGTTTTGGATGATTAGCGATCGCCTGTCCCACCTGCAATCTGAAGTGAAAGGTTATTACGATCAACTCGCTTGCCAGGAAACAGCGAAACGGTTGACTGAAGACGCGCAAAAGGTACGGCTTCAGCAGGGAATTGATAAACTGAAAAAAGAACTCGGTAGCGTTGAACGAGACTATTGGGAGCGCTGGCGGGCGGAAATTCGCGGATTGACGATTCCTGAAGCGGATGCGGAAATAGTTGCGAGTCAATTGGTGGGGGAAGTGGAGTTTCTGGAGATTGAACCTGCGGTTCAGAGTAATGCCGCATTGATGAAGGTTTTACAGGAAATCAAAGCGGAATTGAGTAAGCCGGGAATTCCGGCGGCGGGAAAACTCAAAGCAGCGATTCCGTTGTTGCCGGGATTGATTTCCTATGAGATGGAGTTGGATACGGAAGGATTGTTGCGGCGGGTATTTCCCACGTTTTGTAACTTTGCAGACAAACTAAAAAAGTAACACCCTCCGAAACACCCCCAACTTCGGAGGAGAACCCGCAAAGGACAACGGAGAACCCGCAAAGGACAACGGAGAACCCGCAAAGGACAAAAAGGGTTTGGCTAGTTGTAGGGGCGATCGGGGGGTTATTGACTCTCGGTGGTGGCGGTATAGGTTTGCATTTTCTACAACCTCAGTCATCACCTCTATGTCTGATACAACAGTGCGAACAAAAAAACCAAACTGTAACGGTTCTGTTAGCGGAGTTTGATGGGGACGATCCGAAAAATTATCGCGTCACAGAAACGATTTTACAGAATTTGCAGGATGCAACTAAAAATTACCCAACCGTGAAAATTCAGCCCCTCAAACAAGCGATTAGTCAGCAGGAAGGCCCAGATAAAGCGCGGGAATTGGGCCAGAATAAAAATGCGGATATGGTGATTTGGGGTTGGTATGGCAAGACGCAGCAGAAAGCACACGTCAGCGTGAATTTTGAGATACTTTCAGCAGCAAAGGATTATCTCGATGTAGGTACGCAAGTGCAGGGAGAAATTCACACAATGGCGGTGGCTGCGCTAGAAAGTTTTGAGATACAAGTCAATTTAGCGGAGGAACTGAAATATTTAACGTTGGTAACATTGGGGGTGTCTGCTTATGCAGCGGATGATTGGGATAATGCTATTAATCAACTAACGGTAAGCTGCTACGCAGCTAAATCGGATAAAATAGCATTGCCTTTATTTTTGACTTTTCTATCCCATTTAATAACCATT
>NZ_JAUBUI010000026.1:0-73901 GCF_036705385.1 Microcoleus sp. B3-A4
GGAGCTGTAGAGTCGGCAGTAAAACAAATTGATAGAAGGTTGAAAATTTCAGGAGCGCAGTGGTTGATGAAAAATGTCAATCAAATGCTTAAGCTTCGGTGCGCCTACCTTAACGGCTCAATATCCGTTTGATGCTCAAAAGCGCAAAACCGGGATGCTGCCCTTGTGACTTTCCGTTATAGCCATTTTGATTAAAGTTTTTAGAAAAAGTTTTTAGGTTGGAATTAAGAAAATAATCCTAAAAATTCCCAGAGAAGCTAGCAGCGGCTCAACGACAAAATAACCTTTGATAGCACTGATTAAAAATAGAAAAAATGAGAGAATTACCAAAAATAGCAAGTCCATTAGACTAATTGTTCAGCTAGGGAATGTTTTGAATATTCCAGCAGTTACCAGAAAATATAACGTATCTCCCAAACAGCCGATCGCCCCCTTCGGCCGTTCCCATCCGAGATATCACCACATCCCTGTGTGGCCGACACCGCAGCCGATCGAAACAAAACGCTAAAATAAAAATAGTAGATCACACAATTTCGGAGTTAATATTTGATACTTGCACCCGCGCGCGAAATCGTCCTAGCTTGGCTCTCTGAGCGCGTTCCTGCTGCCCGCATCAAACACATCCTCGGAGTCGAACAGGTAGCAGGTGACTTGGCTCGCCATTACGGCCTCGACGAAGCAAAAGCCCGATCGGCCGGTTTGTTGCATGATTTGGCAAAATACTTCAAACCTCAACTGCTGCTGCAAATGGCCCAGAAGGAAGGTTTAGAGTTAGACTCAGTGTTGGAAGCACACCCGCATTTGCTGCACGCAGACGCCAGCGCGATCGTCGCCAGAGACGAATTCGGGGTGGTCGATCGAGAAATTTTGGACGCCATCGCCAATCACACCCTCGGCAGACCAAACATGAGCCAGCTCAGTTGTACCGTATTCATAGCAGATACCATAGAGCCGAGCCGGGGCAACACAACCGAACTAGAAGCACTGCGCGAGGCAAGCTTGCAAAATCTTTATGCAGCCGTGTGGCAAACTAGCGATTATTCTCTTAAATATTTGCTAGAAACTCGCTGCTATATCCACCCCCGCACCGTACTTACGCGGAATTGGGCGCTGCAAATGGCTCGATCGCAGGAAACAGGAAATTCGACGGAGAAGTCGATCGAACAAATCACAAGTTAAAAGTAAAATTTACCAGAAATCCTGTCCTTACTTTTGGCTTCAACCTAACTCCTATTTCCCGTCTCAAACTGCAAACCGATCGCGGAAGCGTACCCATTCCCCCTTACCCTATCAATTAGGAAATTAAACACTTAATGTCAGATCTAACCCAACTCCAATACTCCAGGGCCCAATCTACAGCAACGGACGGCACATCCCAAGACGAAGCCCGTGGCCTGATCATGACCGTTGCCCAAGCAGCCGATGACCGCAAAGCAGTAGATATTGTATTGCTTCGGGTGTCAGAAGTATGCTATTTGGCAGACTACTTTGCGATCGTCACCGGATTTTCTAATGTGCAGGTACGAGCCATATCTCAAGCAATAGCAGACCAAGTGGAAGAAGAATGGCAACGCTTGCCACTGCGTACACAAGGGCTCTCAGACGCTAGTTGGGTCGTCATGGACTACGGCGACGCGATCATTCACATTTTGAAACCTCAAGAGCGGGAGTTCTACAATTTAGAAGCGTTCTGGGGACACGCCGAACGCATTGACTTTTCCCCCGCGCCGTGAGGATGGCTAATGTGAAAGACGTTTCTGCTTCTATTTGTCCCGTTCCGCAAGAACAGCGACCGGTCAATGAATACCAAGAACTTAAAGACTCCTGGTTTTTTAGCTGGGTAACACTCAATTGGCCCGGATACCTGGCCAAACTAGCTTGGGTGTGGGCTTGGAGTTGCTTGGTATCTGGGCCGATAGCTGCTTCTAGCTTTGCTCCTGTCAAGTATCCAGCTCAGTTTGTCCTCAGCAGTGCCGCAGGTGGCGGTTTTATTCTAGGATTAGCTTTGCTGCGACTCTACTTGGGTTGGTTCTACGTGCGATCGCGCCTTTCAAATCCCACGGTCGTCTACGAAGAGTCTGGTTGGTACGATTGTCAATCTTGGCCTAAAACTCCCGAAGTTTTGCTTCAAGACCAGTTGATTGTCAACTACCAACTAGAACCAATTCTCAGGCGTCTGCGGCAGACATTTTATGGTTTGACAGTATTGCTGGTTGCCGGGGGACTAACTTGGAGTTGTTTGTAATCGGGAAGGGAAGGGAGTTTTGAGTTTTGAGATTGCCGCGCACAGCCAACAGGGCACACGGAGTGCATGAGTGAGAAACTATGGCAGAAAGATTAACTTTATAACTCTTAACTGGCAGCTCGCAACTCATAACTTCCTGAACCCCAATCTAAAATCTAAAATCTAAAATCTAAAATTGATATGACAAGGGGAAAACGAACCCAAGCTCCCGAACTGGAAGTCACATTGCTGCGCGAAGGTATTGTGGAATCAAGGCACCGCGCCCAGGCCGCTGTCTGCGACAACCGCGGGCGCGTTCTGTCTGTTGCTGGTAACTCGGAAACGGCTTCATTTGTCCGTTCTTCACTCAAGCCTTTTCAAGCTTTGGCGGTGACGGCGACTGGCACTTTAGAACGCTACGAATTGACCGATCGAGATTTAGCGATTATTTGCAGTTCCCATCAAGGTACGATCGAGCAATCGCGCCAGGTATTTAACGTCCTGTGGCGCTGCGACATTGACCCCTCTAAACTTCAATGCCCCATTCCCGAAGGCAAAAAGAGCGCCCTGCAATACAACTGTTCCGGCAAACACGCCGGTATGCTGGCTGTCTGCCAGCAACTGCACTGGCCTCTGGACACTTATTTACGCCGCAAACATCCTGTCCAGCAGCTTATTTTGGGCAAAGTGGCTGACTTGCTGGCAATGCCTGCCGAAGAGTTTATCAGCGCTCGTGACGATTGCGGCGCTCCTACCTATCTGTTGCAGTTGGGGCAAATGGCGTCTTTGTACGCTCAGTTAGCCTCCGGCAACAATGTGGATATGGAGCGGATTGTCCGCGCTATGACTCACCACCCAATGATGGTTGCCGGTGAGGGGAAATTTGACACGGAACTGATGCGTTTGACTCAAGGGGAATTGGTGAGCAAGTCCGGCGCCGAAGGGGTGCAGTGCATTGGCCGCGTTGGCGAAGGCATGGGCTTGGCAATTAAGGTGACGGATGGGGGAAAGCGCGCTCAATTTGCTGTGGCGATTCACTTGCTCAAGCAGTTGGGGTGGATTACTCCGACGATCGCCGAAACTCTTTCGGAAACTTACCTCACTCTCAGTGACTTCAAGCGCTTGGAGGTAATCGGGGAAGTTTCGATGCTTTAGTACGATCCAGACTCTGAGCCGATTTCAGCAACCCCTCCCACAATCTAAAAAGTTTTTTTGATTGTGGGGTTGCTATTTTCAGAAAGATATGTTTATATTAGGAAGAGAAACAAAGCGACGCGGGATAGAGCAGCCTGGTAGCTCGTCGGGCTCATAACCCGAAGGTCAGTGGTTCAAATCCACTTCCCGCCACCAAATTCAAGCGAACCCTGTAATCTTTAAGGTTTCAGGGTTTTGTTTTTGGAAACTACTAGAAAGAGACAAAGCGACGCGGGATAGAGCAGCCTGGTAGCTCGTCGGGCTCATAACCCGAAGGTCAGTGGTTCAAATCCACTTCCCGCCACCAAATTAAACAAGACAAGCCCCGGCAACCTAAAAGTTGCTGGGGTTTGTTTTATGCCGTCTGTTGGATGCCGTCGGCGCTCGCATCTTCGACAGATTGATAGCGTTTCCGGTTGCACGAGCGAGATGATATAGAGGACACGGCTTGACCTGAGTCCCTACCCGGATTAATTGTAGGGATTTAGGCCAAGCCGTCTCAAAAGCTGTGGGTAATATTAATTCCGATGCTGCCAGATTTGATATGAAAGCAGTTTATTTTAGGCGACAACAAAAATGAGGACACAGCAGTGCTGTGTCCCTACTGTATATTTGTATTTTTCTAATTGGCACAAAATAAGACCCACCTCAACCTAAACACTCAACCCTATACTTTTCGACGACCGTTTGTGCAAGCTTTATTTGTCAAAAAATAGCAACCCGATATCCATATTTTTTAACTCAGGATTTTAAAGTGCTAAATCGGCTGAGCTTCCAACCAATCAAAAATCAGGTTTAACTGTTCAAGTGTCACTAACCCGTACTGCCACAGCACCATCGGCAGTTCGCTGGCATCTTGTTCACCGTGTCGGAGAGCAACGGCGATCGCCGAATTCGATATCGCCAACTCCCCCCGCAAATAATCGATCAGTTGAGCCTTTCTCATCACCTTCACCGCCAGTTTTATGCGCTATTGTAAAGATATGTATCTAATCGGTCTGTATCGGAAGTTTAATTGGTCTAATTTTAGGTTCACAATAGAGAACCTTGTGTGATGGAAACCGCACAAAACTTGTGATAAAACTCAGATAAAAAAGCGATCGCAGTCACAATAACTCCGAGAGTCAAAAAGTGGGTTCCGCGATCGCTTGCTTCCAATGAATTCATTTAAAATTGCTAAAGTCCTAGCTGAAGCTGAACTCCCGCTTCTGTACCGCTGTCGGTTTGTTTTGGAGGTAAAGGATTTCCTTGACGCTGGGCGTCCGAAGGAGTAGTAATAAATTCCAAGGGGCCATCGATTTTGAGGCGAAATGTGTCGCCCAAGCTGCTTTCCCTTCTAGCAGAATTAGCCGCCGTTTCTGGTTGACCAATCAAGTTTTGGTAGTCCGAGTCTAAGGTTCTGTCCTCCACAGCCCTCAACGAATCCCCAGATAAAGTCGTTTCCGAATATTGGGGCGCTGGTTGCAGTCTTTGTTGGGCGAGAACCGCCGGGGTCAAACCGATAAAAATTGAGCTCAGTCCGAGAGCAGTGCCAAGAGTAGCAATAACTGCGTTCATCATCCATGCCTCCGCTAGTTGCATCCTACTATGCGCTTATTGTACCGAGTCGGAATTAAGTTGCACTCTATCAAAAGTAGCTGCTTGTGGAGATATCAATTGCAGTTGCTGTGAAAACTTATAATTTTCGATCGCGCTATCGGAAAAATAGAACTGACCCCGCAAACCGGTTGAAACCCCAGAATACGTCATTTCAGGAATGAGTCAACCAAAAACTCGATTTGTTTGATTAGGACGCGTCAGGAGTGGAAAAATAGTTAGTGGTGGATGCACGGGTGGCTATTCACCAATTGGTTTTTTCACGACAATAGTTAGTTACAGCCCGCCAAAAGGCTAAAAAAACCCGGTTTCAGAACAATACTCCGGACAGTTTTTATATGACCCAATGGCTTATCCTCTAAGACTTTGAGCCACTGTGAATAATTAAATCAATGTCAGCTCCCCCCCTGACTTACATTTAATTCGACTTTTTTATGATCCTTGCCCTGTAAAGCTTGTAGTATCGTTCCAAAAACTGTCCGGAGTATTGTCAGAAACCAGTTTAAAAAAAGAATGCAACAGCAGGCAACTTCTAAACCCTTACAAAATCCGTTTTTCCCAATTATTCAATACTTTAATCTCAAAATCTATAATAGTATGAGTGTGTAGAGTGCATTCAGGATTGATACTGCATTCATCTTGAGCGCCAATGTTCCCAAAGCTCCCGATCGCGCTAAGATGGCGGTGGCAGTCGTTAAAAATTCAGTTGCCCGCGGCAGATTCCGAGTTATTAACAGCACTTTGCCTACTAAAACCATCTCAACTTCAAAACCTGCGCTCATCAAGTTGTACTTGACCGGAATGTTGTGGGTTCATAATAGTTCTGCTTTACCATGCCAATCAAATATCGGACCGACCCGATTTTAAAAATGTCGGGCAAAGTGCCAATTCGCATCCTCCTTGTTGTGCCTTTTGCCCTCCAGACTTTCGCTGCGGTAGGGTTGACGGGGTGGCTGTCGCTGCGGAACGGGCGCATAGCCGTCAACGATGTTGCCGCACAACTGCGGACAGAAGTCACATCGCGTATCCACCAACATATTAATAGTTATATTGAAACGCCACACCAAATCAATCAGCTCAATCTCGATGCCATCAGTCTCGGCATTCTGAACGAGCAGGATAGTGATAGTTTGCAACGCTACTTCTACAAACAAATCAAAATTTTTGATAAAATTAGCTACATTCAATTCGCATCCGAAAAAAAAGATTTTATTGGAGTTGAACGCCTCGACGACGGCAAGTTGCAAGTTCAGATTTCTAATCAATCTACTGGCTATAATTTGCATAGCTACGCGCCGTCGGAGTTCGGGAAACCAACCAAGCTATTAAAAACTACTCTCAACTACGACCCCCGCATCAGACCTTGGTACATAGCTCCGGTGCGGGCAGGCAAACCGACTTGGAGTAAAATTTATACTTATTTTGATGCTCCAAAACTAGCGATTACGGCTGCTCAACCAGTTTATGGCGATGATGGGAAACTGATAGGAATCTTGGGTTCTGACTTGGGACTTTCCAAGATAAATCAATTCTTGGAAAGTCTAAAAATTGGCAAATCAGGACAGACTTTTATTGTAGAAAGGTCTGGGCAATTGGTAGCAAATTCTACTCTGGAACCGCCATTTATTGTTAGCAATGGTGTTGCGAAACGGATTGTGGCAACGAGCAGCAAGAATGTTCTCATTCGATCGACCGCCCGCTATTTGACAGAACGCTTCGGGGATTTGCACAAAATTGACAGATCTCGCCAGTTAGATTTTACGATCGACGGTCAACGGCAATTTCTACAAGTGACGCCGCTTTTAGACAGCAGGGGCCTCGACTGGTTGATTGTGGTGACGGTTCCTGAAGCCGATTTTATGGAAAGGATTAATGCCAACACTCGGTATACTGTGGTGATGTGTCTGGGTGCTTTGGTGCTGGCAACGGCGATTGGCGCTCTGACTTCTAGGTGGATTGTTGTACCGATTCGGCGTCTGAGCAAGGCTGCGGAGGCTTTGTCCCGGGGAGAATGGGACGGGATGGCGGTAGATTCCCGCTTGATGGCGTCTGTAGAGCGGGAGGATGAGGTGGGTGTCCTGGCTCGCTCTTTTAATATGATGGCCGATCAATTGGAAGAGTCGTTTACTACTCTCGAAGATCGGGTGGAATCTGCGATCGCCGACAAAAATCAACTAATTATTTCTCTAAAAAACTCGCAGCAAAAACTGGCTCTCCATCTTCACCAAACTCCTTTGGGAGCGATTGAATGGGATCTAAACTTTGAAGTAGCGGAATGGAATTTGTCAGCGGAAAGAATTTTTGGATACAACCGCTTGGAAGCTATGGGACGCCACGGAGTCGATCTCATAGTTCCTGAAAGTGCTAAGGAGTATGTCAGGCAATTATCTATAACTTTGCTCACTAATCAAGGAGGAGTTACCAGCCTTAACGAGAACATCAGAAAGGACGGCAAAATTATTCTGTGCGAGTGGTACAATACGACTTTGGTTGATGCTGACGGCAACATCATCGGCGTGGCATCGCTGATTCAGGATGTGACTGAATTTCACAGTGCTGTGGAGAAGTTGCGGGCTAGCGAGGAGCGGTTTCGGCAGTTGGCAGAAAATATTCATGAGGTATTTTGGATTAGAGAACCCAATCAAAAGCAGCTAGTTTATGTGAGTCCTGCTTGCGAAAAAATATGGAATTTGAGCTGTCAGAGTTTGCAGTCAGAACCGGAGGCTTTTTGGGATGCTATTCACCCGGAGGATCTCGATCGCGTCAAGACTGCTTTTGAGAAACAGGTGCGGGGCGATTATGATGAGGAGTATCGGGTAGTGCGATCCCCTACGGGGGCTACGCCAACGGACGGTTCAGTTTGCTGGGTGCGCGATCGGGCTTTTCCAGTCCGCAGCCAAACCGGAGAAATTTACCGCATCGTCGGTATTGCCGAAGATATTACCCAGCGCAAATTAGCAGAAGAATTCCAAAAAGTCGCTCAAACCGCTCAAGCTGCAAACCAAGCCAAAAGCGCCTTTTTAGCTAATATGAGCCACGAATTGCGAACACCCCTCAACGCGATTATTGGTTACAGCGATATGCTCAAAGAAGACGCCGAGGATTTAGGCTGCGAAGATTTTATCCCCGACTTGCAAAAAATTCAAACAGCGGGCAAACACTTGCTATCTTTAATTAGCGACATTCTAGATATTTCTAAGATTGAAGCGGGTCGGATGGAACTTTACTTAGAAACTTTCAATCCGGTTAATTTAATTGACGAGGTAGTTTCTACAGTCAAACCCTTGGTAGATAAAAACTTTAATAAGTTTGAAGTTGATTGTGGTAGCGACTTGGGAATGATGTATGCTGACATTACCAAAACTCGTCAAATATTGCTCAACCTGCTGAGCAATGCAGCCAAATTTACGGAAGGTGGCACTATTACCCTCTGTATTGAAAGAGTTAAACATGACCGCTTAACCGCTCAAGAAATAGCAGAACCTTCCGACTCAATAATTTTTCGCGTAGCTGATACGGGCATTGGGATTCCCCCCGAACAATTGCAACATTTATTTCAAGCATTTATGCAGGGCGACGCCTCAACTACGCGCAAGTATGGCGGCACCGGTTTGGGATTGACTATTAGCCGTCACTTTTGCGTGATGATGGGTGGCGATATGCACGTTGAAAGTGAGTTAGGTTGCGGTTCGGTTTTTACTGTGTGCTTGCCGGCCCGCGTTGAATTATTGGTCAGCAGTTAGTCTTGCTATCCGCGACGCAATTGTTACACAAGAAACCAGGTTTATTGACAAAAAACCTACGCTTTTAGATAATTTATGAGCAATAAACCAAGGTGATGATAGGATACAGCCTCAGTCTTATTCTAGTTAATTCGCCGTTTCTGCCGGCCCAAAAGTTGAGCTGTTAATACGCCGCCGACGAAGCCAAAGAAATGCCCTTGCCAGGAAACTTCCGGCTGCGAGGGCAAAACTCCCCAAATTAAACTGCCGTAGAAGAAACCGACAATTAAAGATACAAAAATAGATGTAAAGCTGCGTTCAAAATAGCCCCGCAGCAGCAAGAAGCCGAAGTAACCAAAGATTAATCCGCTGGCACCAATGTGAACGGAATAGGGCGCGCCAGTCAGCCAAACTCCGAATCCGCTGACTAGCACAGTGACGGCACTCACGATAAAAAAGTCGCTAATTTCTCGCAGCATTATCAACCAACCCAATGTCACTAAAGGGAGGGTATTGGCGGCTAAGTGAGCAAAACTGCCATGCAGAAAAGGCATCAACAGGATGCCTTGAAGTCCGTCGATGCTGCGGGGGCGGACTCCGTAGACATCCAGCCTGCCTCCGAACAGGAAGGCATCGACAATTTCGATAATCCAGAGGAGGGAGACGAAGCCGCCGAGAATAGCGGCGTGGCTTTGCAATTCGCGGGTGATAGCTTTGGTTTCTGGGTTACTCATGGGTTGTGAGGGCGGTGATACCGATTATTTCTCATTGTAGAAGTTTCTGAGCGATCGCGAGCAAAGATAGTTGTGGCGGGGTTTCAGGGTTGTTTGCAGCAGAGCTTATTTAGAAATATTATAAGTTTTATTAAAAGTTCCGCATTTTCACGTATAGGATAATTCACGTCGATGCGTCACAATTGTAATTGAACTACAAAAGGAGAGTCAACCGAAGGTTGAAGCTAAAACGTAGAAAACAGAATTTTTACCCTATCAATCAATTGTTGGGCTTGAAATGAGGACACTTTTTAGATCGCACACGAGGTCTTAAAAAAAATCAGGAACTACTTTTCTCGCCCTAAGTCATTAATTTAAGAAGTTCAATCCGGTAAAGCAAAACGAGATGCTGTAGATACTGATTGTAGATAATATCGCACAAGCTCTACAGAGAGTTCTTGGCACCTCGTTCTAAAAGAGGAACAGAGCAAAATGAACGTATTCGAGCATCCAGTCTCCTACCGAACTCTGCCAAATTGGGTAGGATTTGGCAAACAAGAAACCGCCGTTAATGTCGCTACAAATTCTCAACCTTACGGTCAAAAGCCACACTTTGACCCATTGGATCCGCTAAAACAATGGCTTGATAACACTGCAATTAAAAGTCAAAAGTTGGCTCGGTTGCTGTGTAAGTTTATTCCCAGCCAGTGTCCGTTTGAGCGAGAAGTCAAAATTGGCGATCGCACCTTATTATCCATTCCGCCGCTGTGCAAGTTAAATCCGCTTTACGAGCAAGTGGTTGGGCTGCGCTTTCGAGCTTTGTGTTATTTGGCTGACGAATGCGGCGAAGATGTAACTCCTTATTGTTAATTCTGCAAAAACTTAAAATTTTCACTGTCTTTTCACCCTCCCTTCTCCTTGTTGGGGAGGGTTTTTGTTTTGTGTCGGCTTTCAAGGAACAAAAGTGCGGTCAATTTCTCGATCGCCCAGTAAATCAGTTTTCAATCAATTCTTTTTTTTCGTGATTGATAGTTATCTCAAGGGTAGTTGTTTGGGAGGCTTTTGTAGGGAGGAGCCCGGTTAGGTAAAACAACTATCAATAGAGGAGAATAGTTAAGCCTCAACAGAAGCGTAAACTGCATTGGTAGGACGAGTGGCTATCACCCCTGAACCAAAGGAGCGTTTTAAAGCTTGTGCTAGCTTAAAACCGGGATGCTGCTGGTTCGCCTCTTGTCTAACTTTATTGGGTAATCTCCCAAAAGATGTACGGTTTTATCCCCTCTAGAGCGCTATGAGCTAGATACCATGAGAAAAGTGTCAAGGACATCACCAATCTATGTAGGTTGAGCCGTGGAGTGAGGCAACCCACAATTAAAGTTCAGTTTTACTCCTCACATTTTTCCCAAAATTGATAGATTAGTAATTGGGGCTAATATTCAAGCTATTTCAAGAATATAACTCACACTAAATGTCAAAATCACGAAATCGGTAATTATCGATAACAAATTATCAAATATTTTACGAATCTAACTAATACCAAGTGTTAAAAAGAACATTTTTTGCAGTAATTATTGCGCTTTTATCTTTTATGGTTGCACTCATCCTATCAGCTCAAAGTTCTGAGGCTGTCAATGAACTATATGTATTTGGGGACAGTCTTTCGGATATGGGAACGGTGTTTCGAGCAAGCGGAGGTCAATATCCGCCTCGTTCGACTTACTTTCAAGGGCGTTACTCGAATGGTAAGGTTTGGGTAGAATATCTTGCCGATCGCCTAAAGTTGCCGCCTGACCGAGTTACTAATTTGGCCTATGGAGGTGCAACAACGGGGAGCGATCGCAATAGCCTTGTCCCTGGTTTGGTAACTCAAGTTCAGTCATGGACTAACTCCCAAAAACAGGCAAATCCTCATGCGCTGTATGTACTATGGGCGGGTGCAAATGATTATTTGCAGGGGGCAAATAATGCGAATCTTCCCGTTGAAAATGTGGCGAGGGCGATCGCGTCTCTTGCTGATGTGGGTGCCAAAAATATCCTGCTGGCAAATTTACCAGATTTGGGGCAGTTACCGGCGACGCGAACAGGCGTTAATTCTGCAAGGCTCACTGCATTAACACAAGCACACAATCAGGGTTTGAGGCGAGCGGTTAAGGTATTAAATCAACAGCATCCTGACTTAAAAATTGCGACTCTGGATGCTAATGCGCTTTATCGGGAAGCCATTGCTTCTCCGGCTAAATATGGCTTGACTAATGTGACGAGTGCGTGTTTATCGGGTGGAGGTGTTTGTGGTAGTCCCGATCGATTTTTGTTTTGGGACGGCATTCATCCGACGACGGCCGCACACAAAATTTTGGGGGAAGCAGCCTCCGCGATTGTGCAGGAGAGCGGGATGATTAAATCGGAATTGGGGATGCTTCGGTAAATTATTTTTAGGCTTTCCGGGCGCCACAATATCGGGATGCTGCCTTTTCGTAGAGGTTGACATAATTTGTTGCATGAGAGCAATATTGGCTCATCTGATATTGTAGAAATTTTCCTCGTGGCCGATCGCACTTTGCTTTAAAAGCGCGATCGTCAGTTAATATACTTCATCATGCGTCCCAATATCAATCAAGACGATCAATTCCTCTTGGGTTTAATTATCTTGCTCAAAAGTATAGATTATTCGACAATCGGACTCAACCCAACAAGCCCAAAGCCCTTCTAATTGCCCCCGCAGTTTATGTGCCTTCTATGGAGGACAAAATGGATCGTTCACTAACACCTCCAAAACCGAAAAGATTTTCTCACCTAATTGCGGATTTCTCTTAATAACCCGTTTAAAAGCCCGTTTAAAACTGTTGTTCCAAACTAGATTTTTCATTCTTCATCCAGTAAATCAGCTTTTAACTGTGCAAAGTTGCCTCGCTTTGCTGTGCCGGCTTTTAAAGCAGTCAAAACCTCTCTTGCATTGCTAGCAATTTCCACTCGCCGATTTTCAATTCGCCGTTTCTGAATTAATTCAATTAACAAATCTTGCTCTTCAATTCCCAGAGATTCTACATATTCGATCGCGGTCTGGAAAGCAATAAAATTAGCCATAAAGAACTTTTCGATGTTTGAAAAGTGACTGTGCATTTCTATTTTACTAAGTAAGGTGGGCAAAGGCCCACCCCACCAATAACCTACGCGCCGACAGATTCCTTCGCTGCGTAAAGAACCTCAACGGTAATCTTATCAATTCCCCGATCGCGCGCGAACTTCTCAGTATTGCGCTTCACCTTACCCCGCACAAAACCAGGGATTTTATTCAACTCAGCCTGTCCATCCTTCGTCCAACCCATATCAGAATCAGCCGAAATACCCTTGGTAATCACTTCCTTGGTATCGTGGCCGCCGAAGATTTCCAGCAAGTGGTCTTCCATTCCCAAAGTGAAGGAATTGTAGACCAAATCTACGCACTGATTTGTACCTTCATAACCCAAAAATGGCTTGTAGCCGATCGGGAAATTTTGGACGTGAATCGGTGCAGCAATTACGCCGCAGGGAATATCCAATCGCTTACCAACGTGGCGTTCCATTTGCGTACCGAAAATTGCCGAAGGTTCCGCTTTGGCGATCGCATCCCCGATCGCCCCGTGATCGTCGGTGACGAGAACTTCATCGCAATACTCGCTTACCTGTTCCCGGAACCAGTCAGCGTCGTGTTTGCAATAGGTTCCAGCCCACACCACGTGGATTCCCATCTCGCGAGCCAAAATCTTCGTCATCGCCGCAGCGTGGGTATTATCGCCAAATACGACGGCTTTTTTGCCGGTTAAGTTTTGGCAGTCGATCGATCGCGAAAACCAAGCAGCCTGCGACACAAATCGAGTTTGTTGGTCAATAAAATTTTCGTAATCAACATCCGCACCTTGAGCGTTCAACACTTGCTGAATCTTACGGATACAGCGCGCCGTTTCCACCACACCCATCGGCGTAATATCCACCATCGGCGTACCGAATTCTTTTTGCAAATACTCCCCGGCCATCATCCCCAATTCCCGATAAGGAACCAAGTTAAACCAAGCGCGGGGCAGTCTTTTTAAGTTGTGAACCGAAGCACCTTCGGGAATAACTTCGTTGACTTCAATGCCCAAATCAGCCATCAAACGCTTCAACTCGGTGCAGTCGTGCTGGTTGTGGAAACCCAGGGTAGACATACCGATAATGTTGACAGATGGTTTTTCGCTTTTGGCTTCTACTAAATCGCCTTTTTTGCGGGCTTTGTTAATGTAAAATTGGACGATTTGATCCAAAGTGCGATCGGCTGCTTGCAGTTCGTTGACGCGGTAATGGTTAACATCCGCCAGCAATACATCGCCTTTGGCATCCAATTGAGCTCGCTCCACGAAGTTTTCCAAGTCTTCTTGCAGAATGCTGGAGGTGCAAGTCGGGGTAAGCACGATTAAATCTGGGTGTTCTTCTCTGTCTTTGCGGGTGATGTTGTCCACCACCCGTTCCTGCGAACCGCGCGCCAGTACGTGTCTGTCAACGACGCTGGTAGTCACCGGGGTGAAATCCCGTTCCCTCTCCAGCATAGAACGCATGACGTTAAAATAGTCGTCTCCAATTGGTGCGTGCATGATCGCATGGACGTTTTTGAAGGAAGTGGCCACGCGCAAAGTGCCGATGTGGGCTGGGCCTGCGTACATCCAATAAGCCAATTTCATAGGTATTTTTCCTGGTGCTGGTTGAGAATTGCCCGATCGGGCGATTACTGCTAAATTTTAAGGTTGTTTCTGATTTTCTCACCGGATGAATCCTTTAGAAATAGTAACTTTCTGAGGATTTACACATTTGGGAAATGCTCAAACGCTTTGTCTGCTTGGCATTTGACTCGCAATTCAAACAAGTTTACCCGGGTTTTATGGCAATAATTCTTAATCTTTCCTAAAATTTTCTTAAGAGTTAGGTAAATTTGATTAATGTAGGGTTCGCTGCCGCGCACCAGACAAGGTGCAATAATTCTGCATTTTTTGTCAAATTTACTTTGGTCAAACGGTCAGTTAGTATTGTTAATCAATCGGTCAAAATAGATAGAACTGAAGGAAATTTCAGCTTCCGAAGCAACACTTACTTCCCTCAGCGCCTCGGTCGCGAATTATAGTTAAGATTTGCACCGGCCGGTTTTTTTGAAGCACCGCAAATTCGTACCCGATCACCGGAAAAATAAATCTTTCAGCACTTGCGTATTTTCACGAGATGTGGTGACGCTCCACTAAAATCAAGCGATTGCTTGGAATCTGAGATGATTTAGTTGTCAGCGAGGCGATCGAGTATTAGAGTAAATCCTTGCACAACTCCTGTATTTGCGCTCTTGTTAACCTAACTGCTGAGGTAACGAAAGCCCCAGCGTGCTTTTGTCAGCAGTAGCTCTTTGCTGTCAAGGCCTGCTTTCCCACACATCCCAAAAGATAGCTCTTGAGCGATAATGAAGAATAACATAGGATTTACGAAAAGAAACCCGAGTTACACGAAAAAATCTTGGGTTTGTCAACGACTAGCAACGAAGAAACCCGGTTTCTAGCCCGCCGCGCGTCAGTCCTGTAACATTGACCAAGCACACCTAATTTGAGAGAACCCAACTATGATGGCAATTCCCGGCGTTGCAGTTCTCGCTCTCATTTATGAAAGCAGCACTTCCCTGGTTTACCGCGGCCACAACGAGCAGAACAACCAACCTGTTATTATCAAACTTATCAAAGAAGACTATCCGACTCCTGAAGAACTGAATAGATACAAGCGCGAATATGAGATCACTGCCAACTTAAGCCAGTTGGACGGAGTTGTTAAAGTGTATAAGTTGCAACAGGTTAGAAATAGTCTGGCAATGATCTTAGAAGATTTTGGCGGGGAATCTTTAAAGATATTTATGGGTTCCCAAAAATTTACTATTTTAGGATTTCTGACTACGGCTATCAAAGTTGCGGAAACTTTGGGCGAAATTCACGGAAAAAATGTAATTCATAAAGATATAAACCCCTCTAATATAGTTTTTAACCCTGCTACAGGACAAGTTAAACTAATAGACTTTAGCATTTCAACTGCATCCAACCTGGAAAATATTCCCAATAAAAATCCCAATTTTCTAGAAGGCACTTTAGCCTATATGTCGCCCGAACAAACCGGCAGAATGAACCGGGTAGTCGATTACCGCACCGACTTTTATTCGCTCGGCGTGACCTTCTATGAAATCCTGGCAGGACAACTTCCTTTTTCCACTACAGATCCCATGGAGTTAGTTCACTGTCACATTGCAAAACAGCCAGTACCTCTCGCTGAAATTGCACCAGAAATTCCTCAAACTGTTTCAGATATTGTGATGAAATTGTTAGCAAAAACTCCTGAGGAGCGCTATCAAAGTGCTTGGGGACTAAAAGCAGATTTGGAATCCTGCCTGTTTCAGTGGCAAACATCTGGGGTTGTTTCTGAGTTTCCTCTCGGCCGCCAAGATATTTCCGACAAATTTCAAATACCTCAAAAACTTTACGGCAGACAGCGAGAAGTTGAAACTCTTTTAGCGGCATTTGAACGGGTAGCAGCAACAAATAATCGAGGCTACCGCAGTGACGATTCTCAAATTTCTGTCATCAAAAAAGAGAGCAAATCGAAAAAAGAAATCCCCTTGTCAGTCATGGCGAGAGGACAACATAAATCCCGCAGCGAGATGATGCTGATTGCCGGTTATTCCGGCATTGGCAAATCTGCAATGGTGAAGATTTTAGATAAACCTATTACCCGCAGACGTGGATATTTTATATGGGGAAAGTTTGACCAGTACAAGCGGACTATTCCTTACTCGGCCGTTGTCAGCGCTTTTTCGGAGTTGGTGCGGCAACTGTTAACTGAAAGTGAGGCTCAATTAGCAGTTTGGCGCGAAAAACTCCGCAGTTCCTTCGGTCAAAACGGGCAAATTATTATTGATGTCATTCCCGAAGTTGAACTAATTGTCGGAGCTCAGTCTCCTGTAGCTGAATTGGGGCCAACGGAATCTCTTAACCGCTTTAATTTAGTCTTTCAAAATTTCATTCGCGTATTTTGCCAGCCAGAACATCCGCTGGTCATTTTTCTCGACGATTTGCAGTGGGCTGATTCGGCTACTCTCAAGCTGATCGAATTGATGATGACAGATGAAGCTACGCAATATCTGTTTTTAATTGGCGCTTATCGCGATAATGAAGTTAGTCCCACTCATCCTTTAATGATGACTGTGGAGACACTGCGAAATCAGGAAGCTATCATTAATCAGATTGCTTTGTCGCCGCTGGGGGTGGAAAACATAACTCATTTGATTGCGGAGACTTTGCACAGCGATCGAGAATCTGTCAAACCGTTAGCTGAATTGGTAATAAGCAAAACCGACGGCAATCCTTTTTTTGTCAATCAATTTTTGCAAACATTGTATCAGGAAAACCTGTTGGTTTTTCACCCGCCACAGTCGGGGAGCAAGGGCGGCTGGCATTGGGATATGACTCAAATTGAGCAGTGCGCTATCACTGACAATGTAGTAGATTTGATGGTACAAAAATTGAGGAAACTGCCAAGTTCGACGCAGCAAGTTTTGCGTTTAGTGGCTTGTTTGGGCAACGAGTTTGACTTGAATACTCTTTCTTTAATTCATGAAAAAGAAGCCTCGGAAACTTTTTCTCACCTGTTGCCCGCCATTAAGTCGGGACTGATTCTGCCAACTTCGGAATTGGAAAGCAAGTCATTAGATTACGTGCTGTTTCCGCTCTTAATTCTGAATTATAAATTTTTGCACGATCGCGTACAGCAAGCAGCTTACGCTCTGATCGACGACTCGCAAAAAAAGGCAGTTCACCTGAAAATAGGCAGGCAAATCCTAGAAAACACCCCGGCTGAATATCGCGCGGACAGAATCTTTGAATTAGTCGATCACTTGAATGTGGCTCGATCGCTAATTAAAGACGATCGAGAATTAATTGAACTGGCAACGCTGAATTTAGACGCCGCCCGCAGAGCCAAAGATGCCACTGCTTATGTTGCTGCCTTGCAGTATTTGACCGCAGGCATGGACGGTTTGAGCGCCGATATTTGGGATGCCCACTACGATTTAGCCTTTGCCTTGCACATGGAGCGGGCAAATGTTGAGTATTTAAACGGTTTTTTTGAGAACTCCGAAGAATTTATTAATATAACCTTGGAAAAAGCGCGATCGCCCTTAGAAAAGGTAGAAATTTACAACCTGCTGATCGTGCAGTACACCCTGCGGGCGAAGTACGAAGAAGCCGTTAAAGCCGGAATCCAAGCTTTGGACTTGCTAGGCATTGACTTGCCGCTAGACGGGCTACAAAAAGTCATATCCGAAGAATTTGCAGCAGCTACAAATATTTTAGCCGGTAGAGAAATAGCTTCCCTAATTGACGCCCCCGAAATGACTGTACCCGACAAAAAAGTTGCAGTCAAATTAATTACAAACTTGCTGACATCCGCGTACCTCAAAAATCCCGACTTGTGGAAAGTCAGCGTTTTAAAAGGAGTCAATCTTTCTCTACAATACGGTTTAGTACCCGAAGCCTCTCTTTGCTATGCTGGCTACGGTATGTTTTTAAACGCAGTTTCGGGAGATTACAAAGCTGCGTATCAATTCGGCTTGCTATCGCTGAATCTCAGCGAAAAATCTGGCAATATCGGCTTGAAGTGCAGAGCTTGTTCATCCCTGGTCAGTATTTTTTATTACTGGTTCAATCACATCAAAGATTCCCACGCAATCAGCAATGAAGGATATCAAGCAGCTTTAGAATCAGGAGATTTAGAGTATGCGGGTTATATCCTGTCCAACCGCATAGCTAACTCCTTTTTTCAAGGTAAAGAAATCTCGCAAATTCTGGCAGACACGAGCAGATATTTGCAGTTCAGCCAAAAAACCAAAAATCAGCTCGTAACCGATATATTATTAGGGGTAGAGTTAATCCTGCGTAACTTGAGCAAACTAACTCCTGAAAAGTTTGTATTTGAAAGCGAAGATATCAGCGAAGCTGAATACGTACACAACTGTCAAGCTCATCAAAATTTGTACTCGCTCTGCCTTTATCAGATTCGCAAATGCCAGGTAATGTACTGGTACGGCAACTTCAACGAAGCGCTACAACTAGCTTTTGAAGTAGAAAAGCAGCTATCTTTTATTACCGGAGCGATACCGGCTACCGAATGGAATTTTTTCTTTTCTCTAACTTTAGCTGCCGTTTTCCCAAATGTTTCAGAAGACAAGCAAAAGGAATACTTGGAAAAGTTAGAGGAAAACCAAAAACAGATGAAAATTTGGGCAGACAACTGTGCCGAAAATTTTCTGCACAAGTATCTTTTAGTACAAGCAGAAATAGCCAGAATTTCCAAGAAAGATTCAGAAGCTGTAGAACTGTACGATTTCTCTATAAATTTAGCCCAAGATAATGAGTTTGTCCAAAATGAAGCGCTAGCTAATGAACTAGCAGCTAAGTTTTGGTTGAGTAAAGGCAAGTATCAATATGCCAAAATTCACTTGCGCGAAGCTCACTCGTGCTACTTGCGCTGGGGTGCTGTTCGCAAAGTAGAAGATTTAGAACAGAAGTATCCGCAGTTGCGGGAAATGACGCCGCTCAACGGAAGTTTTAACAACAATCAAACTACCACAACTATTCATACTTCTACTGGCAGCGATGCGAGAGTGCTGGATTTGGCAACGGTAATGAAAGCATCTCTGGCGATTTCTAGCGAAATTGTCCTCGATAAGTTGCTGGCTTCTTTGATGAGAATCTCCTTAGAAAATGCAGGTGCTCAATTAGGTTTTCTGATTTTAGTTAGAGATGGTCAACTGTTGATTTCAGCTAAAGCGTCAGTATTTGCTGAAGATGTAGCTGTGCTGGAATTTACGCCTGTTGGAGAATATCATGATTTACCTGTGACGGTGATTAATTATGTGGAAAGGACTCGCTCGGATTTGGTGTTGAGCAATGCGGCGGCTGAGGGACTATTCACAGCCGATCCTTACATCGCTAAACACAAACTGCAATCTATTTTGTGTACTCCAATCATTAATCAAGGCAAACTAATCGGCATTCTTTATTTAGAAAATAATTTGACTGTCGGAGCATTTACTCCCCACAGATTAGAAGTTTTAAGGTTGCTTTCTTCCCAAGTTGCTATTTCTTTGGAAAATGCTTTGCTTTACAATTCTGTGGAACAAAAAGTGCAAGAGCGGACGCAGGAGTTAAATGAAAAGAATGAGCGTTTAGAGCATACTTTGCGCGAGTTGAAACTAACTCAAGCTCAATTAATCCAAACGGAAAAAATGTCGAGTTTGGGGCAAATGGTGGCTGGTGTAGCTCACGAAATTAATAATCCTGTAAGTTTCATCTACGGCAATCTTAATCCGGCTAGCGAATACGTTAAAGACTTGCTAAAATTGATTGAGCTTTACCAGCAGCACTATCCAGAGCCTGCTGATGAAATTCTAGAAGAAATAGAAACAATTGAGCTGGAATTTTTGAGCGAGGATTTGCAAAAGCTGCTGGATTCCATGAAAGTAGGAGCAGAAAGAATCCGGGATATTGTACTAAGCTTGCGGAATTTCTCTCGCCTCGACGAAGCGCAAATGAAGTCGGTAGATATCCATCAAGGCATCGACAGTACGGTGATGTTGCTGCAACCGCGCCTGAGAAAAGAGGGCGGGCGTTTGGGAATTGAGGTGATTAAAAATTACAGCACGCTACCACTAATTACTTGTTATGCGTCTCAGTTGAATCAGGTATTTATGAATATTTTGACAAATGCGATCGATGCTCTCCTCGTCGCAAGAGATTCCCCGGAAAACTCTCATCAACAGCCTACGATTACAATTTCTACAGAGGTGACTGACAGGAATTCTGTCATAATTAAAATTGCCGACAGCGGGCCGGGGATGAGCACTGAGGTGCTGCACAAGATATTCGACCCATTTTTTACAACTAAGCCCGTGGGTTCGGGAACAGGTTTGGGATTGTCTATTTCTCATTCGATTGTTGTGAGTTCTCACGGCGGAAAATTGACTTGCGTTTCTGCACCAGGAGAGGGGAGCGAGTTTATTATTGAAATTCCGATCGCCCCCCGGCAAGTTTTGTAATCGGCGCCACCATCAACCAAAATCCCAAAATCAATTCCAGTTAGCAACCCTTAACAATCCGGCCACGCATTGCGTTTACCTGATATCTTTCACCATTTTCATGAACAGGCTTTCCGGCCTGTTCCACAAAAAATGAATTTCTTGTGGAACAGGCCGCCCGAACCCGCCCATAAAAACCTTATTGAGAATGGTGTAACATCTCAGTTTACTAAACTTTGAATTCGCAATTTTAACTAGGCGAAAACTCTGTAGCAAAGTCGAGCGATCGGGTTTTCATAATAGGGCAATCGCCCTTTTGCAGCCACCATGAGGACTGTCGATCACGACGAGGGAGCAAGGTTCCGGTAAAGCATAAAAAGTGTCGGATTTTTAATGAAAAAAGTAAATAGTGTGTATCTTCACGATCGAACTGTAAATAGTAGATCATACTAAAATAAAAGTAATTTCAGATCATGAATATACGTTACTTCGGCAAAACTAAGGCGATCCCATTGCAGCTCATACTGATCGTGCCATTTGTTTTGCAAATCTTTGGAGCGGTCGGTCTGGTGGGATATTTGTCGTTCAAAAATGGACAGAAAGCGGTAAACGACCTGGCGGATCGGTTGATGGATCGAACCAGCATTTCGGTGAATCAACATCTGGAGGCTTATTTATCTATTCCGCATCAAGTGATTAAGATTAACGCCGATGCGATTCGGATGGGATTGCTAGATGTGCGCGATCGCCAAACCGTCGGTAAGTATTTCTGGCACCAAATGCAGGCCTATAACCTAAGCTTCATCGGCATAGCACTGACCACGGGTGAGGGAGTAGGAGCCGGACGCTACGGCGGCCAAACCGTCACGATTGATGATTGGAGTCCTAAACCGCCGAATAATGTCACCAACTATGCCACCGATAACAAAGGCGATCGCACTCACGTCCTGACTACTTATGATTGGAACAGCTTCCAAGAACCCTGGTACACCGAACCAGTGAAAGCAGGTAAACCCATCTGGTCGCGGATCGTCACCATGAATTATCCCAATTATCCCTACATCATTGCCTCGGCGGGTCGCCCCATCTATGACACAAATAATCGCTTGCTAGGAATGGTTGGAGTCGATATCCATCTGTTGAAACTGAGCGCTTTCTTACGGAATATAGATGTCAGTAGCTCAGGGCAGGTTTTCATCATCGAGCGCAATGGAATGTTGATTGCTAATTCTGCGAAAGAACAACCCTTTACCACCGTCAAAGACGAGATTCGGCGTTTGAAGGCGATCGACAGTCCCAATCCCATAGTGCAGGGAATTGCCAAACAAATCCAGCAACGCTTCAAAGGGTTTCAATCCATTTCTAAAGACACCAATCTCCGACTTGATTTTCAGGGAGAACTCTACTATGTGCAACTCACTCCCTGGCGCGACCAATATGGATTGGATTGGTTAGTGGTGGTGAGTGTGCCAGAAAGCGAGTTCATGGCACAGATTGATGCCAACACCCGCACCACAATCTTGCTCTGCTTAGCAGCATTGGGGGTAGCTTGTGGGATGGGCGTTCTCACCTCCGGCTGGATTGCGCGTCCGATTCTGCGACTGAACCGGGCGAGTGAGGCAATAACATCTGGCAACTTCGACCAAGCTGTAGAAGACAGCCGTATTCAAGAACTTAACGCCCTTGCCAACTCCTTTAACCAGATGGCAAGACAACTGCGCGAATCGTTTACCGCCTTAGAAAAAAGTAATGCAGAATTAGAAGACCGGGTGGAATACCGCACCGTTGAACTCAAGAACGCCCTAATTGAATTGCAACGCACCCAATCACAGATAATTCATAGCGAAAAAATGTCGAGTTTGGGGCAAATGGTTGGTGGAGTCGCCCACGAAATTAACAACCCAGTCAACTTCATTCACGGCAACCTCGTCCATACACAGCAATACGCCCAAGATTTGTTAAAGTTGGTGCAGCTTTATCAACAGCAGTATCCTAACCCTGCTGACGAAATTCAAATCGTAGCCGAAGAAATCGACCTGGAGTTCTTGCAAGAAGACCTGCCCAAAATGCTGTCTTCGATGAAAATGGGTACCGATCGCATCCGCCAAATTGTCCTGTCGTTGCGGAACTTTTCACGGATGGACGAAGCAGATTTTAAAGCAGTGGATATCCATGAGGGTATTAACAGCACCCTACTGATTTTGCAACACCGCCTCAAAAATAGACCGGAACGACCGTCTATTGAGGTGATTCAAGACTACGGTTCTCTACCCTTGGTGGAATGCTACGCCGGACAACTCAATCAGGTGTTTATGAATATTCTCACCAATGCGATCGATGCTCTCCTCGTAGCAAGAGATTGCCCGGAAAAATCTCATCAACAGCCTACTATTACAATTTCTACAGAGGTGAGTGACAGGAATTCTGTCATCATTAGAATTGCCGACAGCGGGCCGGGGATGAGCACTGAGGTGCTGCACAAGATATTCGACCCATTTTTTACAACTAAGCCCGTGGGTTCGGGAACTGGTTTGGGATTGTCTATTTCTCACTCAATTGTTGTGAGTTCTCATGGCGGAAAATTGACTTGCGTTTCTGCACCCGGAGAGGGGAGCGAGTTTATTATTGAAATTCCGATCGCCCCCAGGCAAGTTTTGTAATTTGCGCCACCCTCAACCCACAGCATTGCTGAAAGAGTAATGATGTTTCAGGAAAAATGGAAGAATAAACGTCTCTCTTTATCTGCGTAAATCCGCGTCCATCCATTGTCATGTGCGGTGAATACATTCTCTTTTTTTTACCGCCCATGAGGGCAGATAAACACAGATTAACGCAGATGAATTAGATATATTCCGGTTGCGCCGTTCGTGATTGTTGACCCTTCTGCGAGGCTGAGCGGGCATCGCTGTTGAAGGAATTCATAAAATAAGTTAGTGATAAAGTTTCCAGCATTCTCGCGCAATTTCCCAATCCTCCTGTGTGTGAATTAGCAAAATTCTCACCGCCGAATCCACTGCCGCAATATCTTGATCGATCGGTGACTGTTGATTTTTATCCCCATCCAATTTTAACCCGATAAATCCAAAAGCTTCGCAAGCGGCAGCCCGTACAACAGCAGAATTTTCCCCAACTCCCGCCGTAAAAATTAAAGCATCCAACCCTCCTAAACTCGCCAGCATGGCACCAATTCCGGCACGCAAACGGTGGATGTAAATATCCAAAGCAAGTTGAGCTCTCTGATTACCTTGGGCGATCGCATCTCCAATCTGCCGCATATCGCTAGATACCCCAGAAATCCCTTTTAAACCAGAATTACGATTGAGAATATTATCTAATTTTTCAGAAGTTAAATCTTCTCGCCTTAACAAATGAATTATAATCCCCGGATCGATCGCACCCGATCGACTTCCCATCATCAAACCATCCAAAGGCGTAAAACCCATTGTCGTGTCAACACTCACGCCCCCGCGAATCGCCGCCAGAGAACAGCCGTTGCCCAAATGACAGCTAATCAGCCGCAAATCGGTTAAATCGCGGTTGAGAATTTGAGCCGCCCTGCGCGCGCAATATTGATGGCTAATGCCGTGAAAACCGTAGCGGCGAATCCCGTTTTCCAGCCATTCGTAGGGGCCGGGATAAACAAAGGCGGCCGGCGGCAATTGCGCGTGAAAAGCTGTATCAAACACTGCTACTTGCGGCACGTTTGGGAGGATTTTTTCCAGGGCTTCGATGCCTTCGAGGTTGACGGGATTGTGTACGGGGGCGAAAACCGATAAACGGGCGATCGCCTCTTTAACATCCGGCGAAATCAACGTACTTTGCTGATAGTCTTGTCCACCATGTACCACGCGGTGGCCGACAATATCAATCTCCTTTAAACTATTAATAACTTGAGTTTTACCCTGCCAGAGAGTCTCCAGCATTCGAGAAATGGCGGCTTCGCGAGAGTCTGAGGCGAATTCTTCCTCAAGTGCAGTTCCCGAGGCAGTTTCGACCTTCAACTGGGCCACACCTTCGCGGTGATTCCAGTCAATTTGCGCTTCCCAGACGGGTTGTGGCGGGCGATCGGGCAGGACATCGTTTAACTCGTAAAGACAGCTCTTTTGACTGCTAGAACCCGCATTTAACACCAGTATTTTCATGCTTTATTATGTCCTGTTGATTCGTTCTTTCGATCGCTAGGCTATTGAAATCGCGTCTTGTCAAACTTTCGTCCCAGCAGAGGGGGACTAAAAAATCTTGGGATCCGGGGAAAACTATTAAGAAATATGTCGAAAAATTAACTGTTAATGCAATGTGTAGCTAACAGTTGCATTTTTTTGATATATCTTCTATGCAGATTTTCATTTACTAAAGTTTAAGGAGCCGATCGATGTTTACACCAATTTTACTTGCCACTGTCGCCAGAACCGTAGAGTGGAGCCCCACGACTGGTTTGATTATGATTCTTTGCAATATTTTAGCTATTGCGATCGGCAAATCAACCATCCAAAATCGTCACACAGGGCCAGCCGCGCCCTCTATGTTGGGCGGTTTGAGCTTGGGTGCAGTTGTGGGAAGTCTGGCGTTTGGTCATATTTTGGGAACAGGTACGATTTTAGGATTGTCTTACATCGGTGCGATTTAGTTGCAGACTGTAGGGTGCGCCCAGCGCACCTTAACCACAATTTCAAGTACCGGGTAAATTGCGGAGGTTTTCATCCATGTACGATCGATCGCCCAAAACCTCCAGCAGCGGCCCGCGCACGTCAAACTTAACAATACTGACAGAAGCTGCTAAAGCGCCAATGCGATAGCGATAACGTCCCAAATCAATCCCCAACAAACTGCACAGAATAATTCTAATAGTCGCTTTGTGCGAGACAACCAAAACATTACCGCTTTTGTACTTTTCCTCAATTTCTGCGATAACTAAGGACGATCTGCTAGCAATTCCCACAGAAGTTTCGCCGCCATTCGTCGGTGCATTCCAAGCAGGTTCAGTCAGCCAGTTAATATAATCTTCTTCGTATTCTTTTTTGACCTCTTCTACTGTTTTGCCTTCCCACTCACCGTACTTAATTTCCCTCAGTCCGTCGCGAAGCTGCATTTCTATTCCCACAGCATCGCACAAAGGTTTTGCAGTAGCAATTGTGCGTTTCATGGGACTGACATAAACAGCATTCCAAGGCAATTTTGCGTAAGTGGCGGCAAACTGTTCTGCCATTTGAGAACCTTCGGGCGTTAATTCTGGGTCGATCGCGCCGCAGAAGCCGCCAGTCTTGCTGTAAGTCGTTTCACCGTGTCGCAGAAAGTAAATTTTTAAGCTCATGAGTTAATTCTGTGTGAATTTTACTATGTTAGCAAAAGAGTTTAAAAAACTCCTTCAAATCATCGAGTGCAGGATTATCCCAATCCCAAATATCTTTTTTCTGTTCCATAACATAATCAAACCCAGACATACTGCATTTCCTTCCAGCTTGTTTCTCTTCCTTATCTGAGCAAGTATCATACCTGAGATAGATGCTCACCCAGAATTTATCAAAACCTTTCTGGTTAATTTGCTGTCCCTGGCTTTCTATGCAAGTTTTCCAGCTATTCAAACAATCAGCATGAGGTGATTCTCTAGCCTTTATTGCTTTTAAAAGCGTTTCCAGTTCGCCTTTACCTCCAACATTTGTAAAGTAACAAGCCAATTTTGCATTTGTTCCATGATCTGTACAAATATCGATAAATTGTTTAGTGCTTGACAAGCTTTCAGCTTTAAACACTGGTTCTATACATCTATCTACAAATTTCAGCCGTTCTTGCTCTGAAAAATTATCAATATCGATAATAATTCCAATCTTTTCGATATCTTTTCGGTCAATTTTTCTTATTAAATTTTTTAAAGCTTTGATTAACTCTGTTTCGCTCAAGCCTTCCAAAGGTGCATAATCATCTATATAAATAGGTTTTTCTACCTGGATATCGCAGTTGAGTTTCTCAACCATTGCCTGCATGAAAAATTTATCATTTTTACTTTCTACTATGACAATATTACTCACCTCTCACTCCTTCTTGATGCTCTAGTGCGTAATTCAAAGTTTCCAAATCGAGCCGACTTCCGATGATTTGATTTGTTTTGAGTTTCCTTGCAAGTTCAAAATATGCGCTGCTGCATTCCTGATTTTGTTCTAAACCCACATCAGCAAATGCTTGAAGCATCTCTAAACTGTGCGTTGTAGCAAAAATCTGCGTATCCAGTTCAACCGCCAACCGAAATAACACTCTCCAAAACTCCCGCTGACTTGTATGGTGTATGCCATTTTCTATCTCATCGACTAGCAATATTTTATGTTTATTAATGACTAATTTAAGCATAATATGTGCAACCCTATTCATTGCATCTCCAAACAATGATAAAGGCAAACGCTTCTCACCTTTTCTTCTCACGTAGAGCGTGGGTTCCCCAATCGAAAAACTTTCTACAGATTCGATGGCAGGATCGAGGATTTGAAAAGCTTTCAAAACTTCGCTATCTTTGTCATCCAAACGGGCGTTATCGTATGCTTCTGTGAGTTCTCTTCCCGAAATCTTGATAAAGGAGGGAATTATTGGTACTTCGTCAATAGCGGAACTTCTATCACGCATTAAACTTCGGGGAGGGACTATTTCTAATAACCCATTAAATGCGTCTTCGTTTCTCATGAATGCAATAATTATACTAGAGTCAGGTGAATTAATTTCTACTTTAATTTCTACTTTATTGATGTTCTTGTTGTCATCTGTTCCAATAATTACTATAAATCTCTCTTTTTTTAGTAAATAGAATAAGTTATCCCAAGCTCGATCGGGCATAGCTTCTATGGCTTTTGATGGCTCTCTTCTCAGATATCTTAGTATTGCTAGACTGGTATTGCCGGGAACAACATTGAGAAAAATTGCTTCTAGCAAGGCTGTCTTGCCAGCATTATTTTTACCGCCGATTAAATTGACTCTTTCAAACCCAGAAATTTTGATTTGCTCAAAGCACCTAAAATTTTGGATTTCTATTTCTTTAAGCATTACCGCCTCTTTTGAATGTACAAATCCTAAACCACCGTTGATTTATGCTAAAATTAATTCTATCTTAGTTGTTTTACTTCATCCGCAACAAGCGAGGAATGTCATGCAGACTATAGACCTTTTTGAAGTCATTGAACGCCATCCAAGCAAGGTAAGCGGTGCATGGGTATTTCGGGGCACGCGCGTACCTGTTGCTGCCTTTTTCGAGAACCTTAAAGATGGGGCCTCTATTGACCAGTTTCTAGAATGGTTTCCGGGAGTAACTCGCGCCCAAGTTGAGGTATTACTCGATCGCGCGCTAGTCTCGTTAACGCAGATGGTGGCATGAAGATATTGTTCGATCAAGGTACGCCAGTACCGTTGCGCCGATCGCTGCTGAGTCATACAGTAGATACTGCTTATGAACGTGGATGGTCAACATTAGCAAATGGCGATCTGCTCGACACTGCCGAACGCGATGGGTATAATCTGCTGGTGACGACCGATCGCAACTTGCGTTATCAACAAAACCTGACAAACCGACAAATTGCTATTGTGGTTTTGCTGTCTACTTCTTGGCCTCGCATTCAAAAACATCAAGACGAGATTCGGAACGCGATCGACACGATTGTTCCGGGCGCATACCTCGAAATTGACATTGCTTGCTGAAGCTTTATTCTAATACAAATTGAATCCCGTAAGGGCACGGCAATGCCGTGTCCTAATCCACGATCCTGTGCCGGACACGGCAATGCCGTGTCCTTACCCAGAATATCGCTAGCCCGGTGCACCCGATCGCACGGCTTGTTGTGCAGTCGCCGCCGGATCTTTCGTTTCCTGCGGCGGTTCCGGCGAAACCGGGCCCGCGTGCGGCCACTTCCAGTCGCGGATTTCCGGCATATCATCGCCGTGCTTGGTGATATACTGCGTGTGCTCGATCAGCTTGTCACGGATAGCTTGTTTGCCGTAAGCTGCTACAGAACTCAGTTTCGGAACGCGATCGAGTACATCTCCAACTAAATGGAATCGATCGAGGTCATTAACCACCACCATATCAAACGGCGTCGTAGTCGTTCCCTCTTCCTTGTAACCCCGAACGTGAATATTCGAGTGATTCGTGCGGCGGTAAGCCAATCGGTGAATCAGCCAAGGATAGCCGTGAAAAGCAAAAATTACCGGCTTATCTTTCGTGAATAAACTATCAAAATCCTTGTCAGACAAACCGTGGGGATGTTCTGTCGAAGGCTGAAGAGTCATCAAATCCACCACATTAACCACCCGCACTTTTAAATCAGGATAATCTCGGCGGAGAATGTCAACAGCAGCCAAAGTTTCCAGCGTCGGAACATCACCCGCGCAAGCCATCACCACATCCGGTTCGCCACCTTTATCATTGCTAGCCCACTCCCAAATGCCGATGCCCGCCGTACAGTGTTTAATCGCAGCATCCATATCCAAATACTGCAATGCCGGCTGCTTCCCTGCAATAATCACGTTGACATAGTGGCGGCTGCGGAGACAGTGATCCGTTACTGACAGCAAAGTGTTCGCATCCGGCGGCAAATAAACCCGCACAACCTCCGCTTTCTTGTTAATTACGTGGTCGATAAAACCGGGATCTTGGTGAGAAAAACCGTTGTGGTCTTGCCGCCAAACGTGAGAAGTTAGCAGGTAGTTGAGAGAGGCGATCGGTCGGCGCCAAGGAATGTCGTTAGTAGTTTTCAACCACTTGGCGTGTTGGTTGAACATCGAATCGATGATGTGAATAAACGCCTCGTAGCAAGAGAAAAAGCCGTGGCGTCCCGTCAGCAAATAGCCTTCCAGCCATCCCTGACATAGATGTTCGCTGAGGACTTCCATCACCCGGCCGTCGGGGGAGATGTGGTCGTCTTCGGGCAAAATTTCCCCCGCCCACACCCGGTTCGTCACTTCAAACACCGGATCGAGGCGGTTTGAGGCCGTCTCGTCAGGCCCGACAATGCGGAAATTCGCGTTTTCCTGATTCAGTTTCATCACCTCTCGCAGGAAGCGGCCGCAAACGCGGGTTGCTTCTCCCATTACAGTGCCCGGTTTTTGCACGTCAACGGCAAAGTCTTCAAATTCCGGCATTTTCAAGTCTCGCAGCAGCAGGCCGCCGTTAGCGTGGGGATTTGCCCCCATCCGCCGAGATCCCTTGGGTGCGAGTTCTGCCAATTCGGGAATTAACTTGCCCTTTTCGTCGAACAGTTCTTCCGGCTTGTAGCTTTTCATCCAATCTTCCAGGAGTTGGACGTGTCCCGGCTTAGAAGCCATTTCCGAAAGTGGGACTTGGTGCGATCGCCAATAATCCTCAGTTTTCTTACCGTCAACATCCTTCGGCCCCGTCCAGCCTTTGGGAGTTTTCATCACAATCATCGGCCACTGGGGACGACCGGAATAGCCCTCCGTCCGGGCTTTTTCCTGAATCGCCTTAATTTCGCCGATCGCAGTATCGAGAGTTGCAGCCATCAACTGGTGCATGGTTTCCGGGTCTGAACCTTCCACCCAATAAGGTTTGTAGCCGTAACCCACCATCAAACTTTCCAATTCCTCGCGCGGAATGCGGGCCAACAGCGTAGGATTGGCAATTTTGTAGCCGTTCAAGTGCAAAATCGGCAACACAGCCCCGTCTCGAACCGGGTTGAGAAACTTGTTAGAGTGCCAGCTAGCAGCCAGCGGGCCGGTTTCCGCTTCCCCGTCGCCGACAACGGCCGCCACAATCAAATCGGGATTGTCGAAGGCCGCCCCGTAAGCGTGCACCAGGGCGTAGCCGAGTTCGCCGCCTTCGTGAATCGAACCGGGGGTTTCCGGGGCGACGTGGCTGGGGATACCGCCGGGAAAGGAGAACTGTTTGAACAGCCGTTTGATACCGTCTTCATCTTGGGAAATGTTCGAGTAATATTCGGTATAAGTCCCTTCGAGATAGGTGTTGGCGACCAAGCCCGGCCCGCCGTGTCCGGGGCCTGCGATGTAGATGGTGTTGAGGTCTTGGGCTTTGATGATGCGGTTGAGGTGAACGTAGATGAAGTTTAAACCTGGAGTGGTGCCCCAATGTCCGAGGAGTCTCGGTTTGACGTGTTCGATTTTGAGGGGTTCTTTGAGTAGGGGGTTGTCGAGGAGATAGATTTGTCCGACGGATAGGTAGTTTGCCGCCCGCCAGTAGGCGTTCATTTTATGTAGTTCTGAGTCGGAAAGCGGCTTTAATTGCGGGATCTCGGTTGTTCCTAGCATCATCAGCGATTGACTCCTGAGTTTTGGTTGTTTTGTAAAGTGCGATCGAGAAGTGCGATCGATATTAATTTTTTATCTGTGACATTTTGTCTTTAAACTCGATGTCTTCCACGCAAACTCTTGAATTCTAGCTCGTTTATACCTAAATAAAAGTTTAAATCAATGTTAATTTCTGGCTAAATATTGCACGAGTTTGATGCAATGAAGGCGGCTACTTGCGGGGATCAAGCAATTCAGCAATACATAATATGATTTATACAATAGTTTTTGTAGGCTGTGCACTCCGCACTGAGCCGTAGTATATGTTGCGAGTCGTAGGATGTGTTGTGCCAGTCCCCAAAAAGATACTTCTCAAGGTAGAAGCCATAAGGATTTATAGGTGAAGTTAATTTCACTTTGTGCCTGCTGATGGCTGATACCAGTTATCAAAAAAAATTTAACTGTAGGCAATATCCAAAGCTTTATGTCCTCAGTCATTCCCCATTCTTTAATCTAAAATTAAAAATAGTCTGACTCCTTTTGGGTTAATTTTTTTTAGGTTCGTTTAAGCTCAGGGTAAAAGGGCAATCACTTTTTATAATGAGAGAGATTTAGCCTGAATTTAAACAGATATAGCAATGCTATTTCATTTGTGAAAAAGCTTTTTTTTATGAACCGCAGAGGCGCAGAGGGCGCAGAGGAAGAGAGCAGAGAGAAAGGAATTGCGTATAATAGCAAATACATATTATCTAATTATTAACGCAAAATTTAGCTAACACCTGCCAAGGAATTAGCCAAACTCTCGGTGTCTGTGGGGGTGACGCTTGTATGAGAAATACTGGCATTCCTATTTGGGAAGTGGTGAGCTTTCATCGTTTGGGTATGAACGAGTTTCGACTCTTAGATAACTATCCCACACTAAATGCTACTGATTTAGCAAATGCGTCGGCTTATGCGGCAGCTTTTCCCGATGAAAGTGAAATAGCTATCCGCCACAATGACGAGGATTGAAATGATGGCGCGTCTTTATGGTGACGAACAATTTCCCAGAGAAATTGTAGAATTGCTGCGCGGGATGGGGGAAAATATTCTGACAGTGCAAGCAGCCGGAAAGGATAACCTAAAAAATCCGGACGCAGAAGTCTTAGCTTTTACAGTCAGTGAAAATCGAGCTGTTTTAACTCAAAATTGCCGTTATTTTATCAGACTGCACAGCTTACAGTCTGACCCTGGTGGAATTATTGTCTGTAGGGGAGAGGATGATGTAACAAGAAGGGCTGGTAACATTAATCAAGCTATTTCCTCACTTGAAACATTAACAGGTCAAGTGATTCGAGTCGATCGCACTCTCGGCGCAATCTATATCTTAAGCGATCGCCACAAAGTAAACTCAAGCAATCTCAATCCGAAAATCACTGCATCGGTTTGATTGCTGGCTAGATGCCATCGCCGATATTTCCCGCTGAAAAAACTTAGGAGGCGACTAAAACAGGACTCTCTGAAATCCGGCAAACATTGGACACAGTTGGCTGCTGCGAAACGACTCGCACTTCGTGAGAATAGCGGGGACGCGGGTCATTTTCTAACCAGATGGGCGGTACCATCATCACTTCATAGTAAGCGATCGTATGCAAAACCCCAGGCTGGGACTTCAACTCCACTGTTAAGCCAGCTCGGTACTCAAATGCTTCTTCCCAGTCTAGGTTTTCATTGATACCCATAGCACTCGCGCCTCTTAATCTTGTTTCTTTTGTCCATTGTAGGGCGCTACATAAAAGATTGGGTACTTTCTGTTGCTTGTGATACAATTTGTAACCTTATATATACGTTTCCTGACAATTCAACAGAGAAGAGCAATTGTCAATAAGTAAATAGGATGATTTGACCGACGGGTGACAATCAAGCCCAAAAGCTAGGCTTGACAAGCGTTTGAGTTGAGATGTCTCACAAAAAATAGGGGCGCGCGAACCGTACAGAGGCTGATGACAAATACCTAAGAGAAGAAAATTGTCAGGACTAAACTCCTTACTACAAACCTATTTTTGTCATGTTGTCTAGTATTTGATAAATAAAAAAACCCGGTTTTTTGAATAAACCGAGTTTTTGGGATGAGGGAAAACTCAACTAATTTTACTTAGTTGTTTTCTTGGCTGTTGTCGCAGTCGCCGTCTTTTTAGCAGTGGTTTTCTTCGCCGCAGTCTCCGTTGTTTTAGCAGTGGTTTTCTTCGCGGCCGTCTCGGTCTTTTTAGCAGTGGTTTTTTTCGCAGCCGTCTTCTTCGTTGCAGTGTCCGATTTCTCCGCAGTTGCCTTAGTTGACTTCTTCGACTTGCTGCTAGTTTTTGGGCCCGCTGCTTCCTTGGTTGCTAACAATTCCAGTGCTCTTTGTAATGTGAAATTCTCCACAGATTCATCCTTCGACAAAGAAGCATTGATATCGCCGTGTTTCACATAGGGGCCGTAGCGGCCGTCGTAAACATTGATCGGTTCTCCCGACTCTGGATGTGCGCCCAATTCCTTTAAAGGTGTGGCTGATTTGCTGCGGCCGCGGGCGGCTTTCGGCTGCGATAATAACTCTAATGCCCGATCGAGCGTTATCGTCAAAACATCATCAGGCGGTTTGATCGATCGATAATCTTTACCCACCTTACCCTGGTCGTGAACCACATAAGGCCCGTACATCCCCAAATTAGCTTGCACCTTCGCCCCCGTATCCGGGTGAGTGCCCAACAACCGAGGTAAAGTCAACAAACTCACCGCCATATCCAGCGTCACGGTATCCTTATCCGTCCCCTTCGGTAAAGAAGCCCGCTTCGGTTTCTTGTTCGTTTCCGAAACATCCCCTAACTGAACGTATGGCCCATAACTGCCAATCAGCACATAAATCGGTTCCCCGGTTTGCGGGTGAAGACCCAATTTTTCCGGGCCTTCCATTTTTTGCTTTAACAGAAACTCCACCTGTTCCGGGTCTAAATCGGCCGGCGTCAAATCTTGGGGAATCGATGCTTTTACCAGGCCTTCTTCGCTTTCAGATTCCAGGTATGCGCCGAATTTGCCGATGCAGACTTTAGCAGAAATATTCTCCAGTACCACAGTTCGGGCAACTTTCGCGTCAATCTGACTTTCCTGTTCTTTAACTTGGGTTGCGAGTCCGGTTTCCCCTGTATAAAACTTTTGCAAATACGGCAGCCATTTCGCCTCGCCGGTGGCAATTTCATCGAGGGTTTGTTCCATTCTGGAAGTAAAACCGGTGTCTACTAAATCGGGAAAATGTGTTTCCAATAAAGTCGTGACGGCGAAAGCGGTGAATGTCGGAATTAGGGCGTTAGCTATTAATTTGGCATATCCTCGATCGACAATTGTACCGATAATACTCGCATAGGTACTCGGACGGCCCACACCTTCGCTTTCTAGCATTTTGACCAGAGAAGCTTCCGTGTAGCGGGCGGGAGGTTGAGTTTCGTGGCCAACTGCCCCTAAATCCTTACAATTAGGTTTATCCCCCACCTTCAGCGCCGGCAAAATCACCTCTTGGTCTTCCAACGCCGCATTCGGATCGTCGGAACCTTCCACGTAGGCCCGCAAAAAGCCGGGAAAATCAATGCGTTTGCCGCTGGAACGGAAACCGGCATCTTCTACTTGAGTTTGTACCGTAACGTGAGTTTGGCGGGAATCGGCCATTTGAGAAGCGACAGTCCGCTTCCAAATCAAATCATAGAGGCGGAAATCAATGCCATCTAATCCCGTTTGCTGGGGAGTCCGAAAAGTGCTGCCGGCGGGACGGATAGCTTCGTGGGCTTCCTGGGCGCCTTTGCTTTTGGTGGTGTATTTGCGCGGTTGGGGGCTGAGGTATTCGCTGCCGTAAAGTTCTTGCACGCAACTGCGCGCCGCTTCGATCGCCTGTTCGGACAAATGTACCGAATCCGTCCGCATATAGGTGATAAAACCGCGTTCGTAGAGACTTTGGGCAATCCGCATAGTTTCCCGCGCACCCAGCCGCAGCTTACGGTTAGCTTCCTGCTGCAAAGTCGAGGTCGTAAACGGCGGCGAGGGTTTGCGGGTGACTGGCCGTTCTTCAATATTGCCGACAGTCCAGGGTTTGTTTTGAATGCGTGAAAGTAAAGCCCGCGCCTGTTGTTCGTTCAGCAAAAGTACGCGGCGGCCGGAGATAATTTGCCCGGTATTTTCATCAAAATCGCTGCCGTTTGCAACTTTCACATTGCCGACAGTCACGAGTTTGGCATCAAAGGAAATCTTGCCCTTTTCCAAAAGGGCTTTCAAATCCCAGTAGCTACCTTGGCGGAAAGCGCGGCGTTCGCGTTCCCGGCGCACCAACAGGCGTACAGCGACTGACTGTACTCTACCGGCGGACAAACCCCAAGCGATTTTTTTCCACAGTAGCGGAGAGAGTGTGTAACCGACGAGTCTGTCGAGAATTCGGCGAGTTTCTTGGGCTTGTACAACTCGATTGTCGATATCGCGGCAGTGAGTCAAAGCATCGCGGATAGCTTCGCGGGTGATTTCGTGAAACACCATCCGCTTGATGGGAACTTTGGGTTTGAGGATTTGCAGCAAATGCCAGGAAATGCTTTCGCCTTCCCGGTCTTCGTCAGTGGCTAGAATCAGTTCTGTGGCGTCTTTGAGGGCGTCTTTGAGTTCTTTAACAATTTTCTTTTTATCTTTCGGGATGACGTAGAGGGGTTCAAAGTCTGCTTCCACGTTTACGCCCAGTTGCGCCCATTTTTCTCCTTTAACGGCTTCTGGTATTTCTTCGGCGGAGGATGGTAGGTCGCGGACATGGCCCATCGATGCCTCTACACGGTAGGTGGAGGGCAGGAAGTTGCGGATGGTGCGGGCTTTGGTCGGAGATTCGACGATGACTAAGGTTGACATGGCATCTTTTAAATATGGATGGCAGCGCAGCTAGAGGGTCTAAGTTAGAGAGTTTAGGTCAGATGTCAAGGCTTCTTTCAACTTTGGGCGATTATTTTCAAACTACCTTAATTTTTAAGTTACTGCCGATCGGGTGGCAGGTGACAATGTGATGGGATTTTACTGCTGTGGGGGCAGAGGCTGCGAATCGCGTCTCTACAAGATGCACTCCTTGGATGACCTGACTTTAGCAGAATTGTCGGTAACTGGATGTTGAGACTGCAGGATGCGGGCGGATGGTTCCTCAATCTAGTTGTAACTTGAAGCTTGGGGAAAGTTGGGGCGATCGATTTTAGATTTTAGATTTTAGATTTTAGATTGGGAAAGATTTACTGACTAGAGGTTTGGGACTATCGATTTTAGATTTTAGATTGGGAAAGATTTACTGACTAGAGGTTTGGGACTTTGGTACAGTACGCTGTGCAGCATAAGCGTGGCGATCGCAAAAAAAGCAATCACAGAGGATTAAAATTACTGGAGCGATCGATCAAGTCTCTGAACAATGCTATGACATTTGAATTCGACCATCTTTTCATCCTTACTGATATTGGTGCTTCGGAAGCTAATCGTTTATCATCCTTCGGTTTAGTTGAGGGTGGATCTCGCATTCATCGCGGACAAGGTACAGCCAATCGCTGTTTCTTTTTCCATAACGCAATGTTGGAATTGTTATGGGTTCACGATCCAGAAGAGGCGAAGTCTGAGCCAATTCATCAGACTCGTCTTTGGGAGCGATCGACAAATCGGAATAATGGTGCGTGTCCATTTGGCATCTGTTTGCGTCCAGCCAAAGGTTCTGAAGACACAGTTGCATTTTCTAGTTGGGCATATCGTCCACCTTATTTATCTGAAACGATGAGTATCGCAGTAGGAACAAATAGTGATGTTTTGACTGAGCCGATGCTATTCCAAATTTCCTTTGGTAAACGTCCAGATCAATACTCGGCCCAGAAGTCACAGCCTTTGGAGCATGGTGTTGGTTTACGTGAAATTACTCGCGTAGAATTAGTCAGTCCTGCTGCCAATAATCCGTCACCAGAACTTCAAGCAGTGCTTGAGACAAATCAGCTAAAGTTACGGATAGGAACCGAGTATTTGGTGGAGCTGGGTTTTGATGGAGAAGTGCAGGGACAACAGGTAGATTTCCGACCAGGATTGCCGCTTATTATCAGTTGGTAATCTAAAACCGTAAAACAATTAATAATATGACTTCAGTATCGAACGAGCTGCGAGCGTTCGTACAGAACGCGGACTGACAAGTTCAAACAGATTAAAGGCAATTGAGAACTTTCCAGGTTTACTGAGTAAACTAGAGATATACTAACCCCCAATTTATTGAGGACTGGAAAATGGAGACAATTACTGACCTGCCTGGGTATCGCATAACAGAACAACTAGCAACAATTTGGGAGATAAGTAGGTACGCGCTGTAAAACGCAATTCTGTAAACGATTGTAAAGTATCCTTAGCCCTAAGCGTGGCTAAGTCAGCCCTGTTTACATACTGTTACATAGATCAGTTTAATTCCGCCTACCTACTTACGCTAGATTTAACTACTGTGATGAAAGCTTCGCAAGCGATTTCGGGTGAAATATTTTTGAGTAGGCTGCAGGAAAGATTGATGAAAATTGCTATCAAAAATGCGGGGACCCAAAAAGGTTTTTTGATTTTAGAAAAAGCGGGAAACAGGGCGCTAGAAGCGGAAGGTTCGGTGAAGGAGGATGCAGTTAGCGTGCTTGCAAGTGCGATCGCCAACTACGTCATCCGCACCCAGGGAAATGTGATGTTAAATAACGCCACCCAAGAGGGACAATTTACCTGCGCTCCTTATATTGCAGCCACTCAACCGAAATCGATTCTCTGCACTCCTCTGCTGCACCAAGGCAAGCTAGCAGGCATTCTTTACCTGGAAAATAACCTGACTTAACGGGCTTTGACTACAGATAGCCTATAGCGGTTAAAAGTGTTATCTACCCAAATTGCCATCTCCATTGAAAATGCCCAACGATATGACCAATTAGGGGGCTACTCGCGAACGCTGGAACGTAAGGTTATAGAAAGAACTCAAGAATTGCAACAGGAAATTGCTCTCAGAATGCAGACAGAAAGAGCTTTGGGCCAGTCGGAGGAAAAGTTTTCTAAAGCCTTTGGTTCCAGTCTTAACCCGATCGCGATCGTCCGGTGAAAGCCGGCATCGTTTATATGCTCAAACTCGTCCTGTTGGTAGAGGACAAAATCCACGCCCGCAACACTAGAAGAAGTCTGGAATCTAACAGCGATCTCATTTTACATTTAATTAACATGAAATCACAGTATCGATCGTCAACCAGTCTAATCCTGCTCATCCTCCTAATCCTGAGTTATGCAGGTAACTACTTTAGCATTGCGATAATTTTCCATCTAGACTGGCTATTTGGCAGTGTATTTACCATGCTGGTCGTGAGACTGTACGGATGGGGCTGGGGGACGCTCGCAGGGGCGATCGCGGGTTCCCACACAATCCTATTATGGAAACATCCCTACGGCTTTATCCTGTTTACCCTAGAAGCATTTTTTGTCGGCTGGGGATTGCGACGGCGCAGCAATAACTTACTTCTGCTCGACGTGATTTATTGGGGATTAATTGGGTTTCCCTTGTTGTGGTTACTATATGCTGGCGTTGGCAAGATTGAACCCAGTTTGGTGCTATTTATGTCACTAAAAAACCCAGTCAATCTAATTTGTAACGCCTTAGTAGCAAGTTTAATTCTAAATCATACGCCCATTGCTCAGTGGACCGGTCGTTCCCCAGCAACGAAAATCATGAGTTTTGAGCAAACTCTCTTGAATTTGTTCGTTACTTTTGTGTTTATCCCAACTGTCATCCTGACGATTTGGAACTGCGATGGGGCTACCGCTCAGCAAGAACGTTATATCTTAGCAAATTTAAACTCTACAACCCAGAGTATAAGCAGAGAACTGCGGAACTGGCAGCAGCGTAGCCAAAACATGATGGCCGAACTGGCAGTCATTGCCAAGAATAGCAATTTGTCTCAATCAAATGCCCTCCAAACATCCACTGAGTTAGTCGAGCAAGCCTTTCCAGAATTCCGCAATATTTACATCACTGATACTCAAGGAAAAATCATTGTATCAGCTATTCCCACAACTTCGAGCGAACTGGAACGATTAAAATACAATTCGTTTCTGATGGAGAAGCAGCCCAAACTTTCTGACAGTATATTGCTCGATCGCACTAACTTCTCTAGCATGATTCAAAGCGTGCCGATCTTGGAGGGCGATCGTCTGGTGGGTCAGGTATTGGCAGAAATTGATGTTAATGCACTCGATCGCTGGTTAACCCAGAATTATCCAGCCTCCACAGATCTGATTACCGTGCTGAATTCGCAGCAGCAAGTGATTCTCAGCACTCGTCAGGATCTCAAGTTATTACAACCATTCGATCACAATGACAATGGCAAAATACAGCAAGTAGATGACACCACCCACCGTTGGATTCCCATTGTTCAAAATATGCCGAAGGCGGTACGCTGGCGAAAATCGTTCTATGTTCAGAAAGCAACCATCGGTGATAATTTTCCGTGGCAATTAGTCGTCGAAATGGCTAGTGCTCCCCATCTAGTTCTCTTAAATAGACTTTATACAAATAGTTTTGCAGTCTTGACTGCGATCGCGATGTTGACACCCCTGCTGACTAAACTTATCAGCCACCGTCTAATTCAACCTTTGCAGCAACTGACTAACTTTACCACCAATTTACCAAATAAGCTGATTGAACGTAAAGAATTACAATTACCCATCAGCCGCGTAACCGAAATCAATGTCCTGACAAACAACTTCCAAATCATGGCAGGTGCTCTCCAGGAGAAGTTCCAAGAAATTCACTATGCCAGCCAAGAAATTCAGCAAGCCAAAGAAGTTGCAGATGCGGCTAACAAGGCTAAAAGCGAATTTTTATCAAAAATGAGTCACGAACTGCGAACTCCCCTCAATGCAATTCTCGGCTTTACCCAAGTGTTAGCCCGCGACTCATCCCTTTCTCACATACAGCAGGGACAGCTCGGCATCATTAGTCGTTCTGGCGAGCATTTGCTGACGCTGATTAATGACGTGCTGGAAATGTCTAAAATCGAAACAGGTCGCCTTACCTTAAATCCTACTAGCTTTGACCTGTATCACCTGCTCCATTCTCTCCAAGAAATGCTCAAACTCAAAGCTGATTCTAAAGGTTTACAGCTCAGTTGGCACATCAATTCTAACATTCCTCAGTATGTAAAAACTGACGAAAGTAAATTGCGTCAAGTCTTAATTAATCTGCTAGGAAATGCGATAAAGTTTACTACGAAGGGAAGTGTAACGCTTCGGGTTGCAGCAATTAGTGCGAAACAAAAGTCCCCAACAGACAACGAACCACGGACTATTACGTTTGAAGTGGAAGACACTGGTTATGGCATTGCTCCTACTGAGATAGATTCTTTATTTGAGGCTTTTGTACAAACTGACGCGGGTCGGAAATCTCAAGAAGGAACTGGCTTGGGTTTACCCATCAGCCGACAATTCGTACAACTGATGGGAGGAGACATTACCGTCAGCAGTACCTTGAATCGAGGAACAATTTTTAGTTTTGATATCCAAATTAGCTCCCCTGAGATGGCTGAAGTTCAACCTCGACAATCAAGAAGGCGGGTAATTGGTTTAGAACCCAACCAACCCTCATATCGCATCTTGGTGGTTGATGATAAATGGGAGAGCCGTTTGCTATTGATTCATCTTCTCGAACCGCTTGGCTTGGAGGTGCGCGAAGCAGTAAATGGTCAAGAAGCTATTAGAATCTGGGAAACTTGGAAACCTCACCTAATTTGGATGGATATGCAAATGCCTGTGATAGACGGGTATGAGGCCACCAGACAAATTAAAGCCAAGATTCAAGATGAGGCTACCCCGATTGTTGCGTTGACCGCTAGCGCTTTTGAGGAGGAGCGAGCCATTGTTTTAGCATCAGGCTGTGACGATTTTGTGAGCAAGCCTTTCCAAGAAGAAGTTATTTTTGCGAAAATGGCTGAACATTTAGGGGTACAGTATATTTATGAAGATTTACCGAACTTTACATTATCTCAACTTGAGGGTCAAGAATTGAGTGTAAAAGAAGGGGAAAAAACTGAACATTTAAGGACAACTTTGGCGACAATGCCTGCGGAGTGGGTGATACAGTTACATCATGGAGCTATCGATGCTGATGCAGAGCTAATTTTAAGTTTGGTCGCCGCAACCCCCGCATCTAATACTTCTTTCGCGGAGACCATCGCTGATTGGGCTAACAACTTTCGTTTTGATAAAATTACTAACTTAACTGAAGAAATTATTCCATGAACAGTCATCAATTAGAATCTCATTTGGCAAATCTTTTAGTGGTTGACGATACCCCAGACAACCTGCGTCTTTTATCCACTATGCTGAGCGACAAAGGGTATAAAGTTCGGGGCGTAATAAACGGGGAAATGGCATTAAAAGCAGCGCGTTCTACCCCACCCGATTTGATTTTGCTCGACATCACGATGCCCCAGATGAACGGCTACGAAGTTTGCCAACATTTAAAAGCGGATGGCAGAACTTCGGGTATCCCAGTTATTTTCTTGAGCGCCCTAGATCAAGTATTGGATAAAGTCAAAGCATTTGCTGTGGGAGGAGTAGACTACATCACCAAGCCATTTCATTTAGAAGAAGTTTTAGCTCGTGTCGAAAATCAACTAACTATTCAGCGTTTGCAACAAAAATTGCACGATCAAAATGCGCGATTGCGGGAGTCTGAAGCTAAAGAGCGGGAGAAAGCTCACCAGCTAGAGCTGGCTCTACAACAGTTACAACATACGCAAGCTCAACTCATCCAAAGCGAGAAAATGTCAAGTTTAGGGAATCTCGTAGCAGGGGTAGCTCACGAAATTAACAATCCGATTAGCTTCATTAAAGGGAACCTCTCGCCCGTAAGGGAGTACACTGAAGATTTGCTGAGGCTGGTGCAACTCTACACAGAAGATTTCCCCAATCCCACAGCAGCTATCCAGAAACAACTGGAGGCAATCGATTTCACTTTTCTCAGGAATGACTTGCCGAAGCTAATTGCTTCTATGAGCATAGGAGCTGACCGAATCGGAGAAATAGTGCAATCGCTGCGGAATTTTTCCCGCCTCGATCAAGCTGAGTTGAAAGCGGTGGATATCCATGAAGGAATTGAGAGTACGCTGATGGTTTTGCAGCATCGGCTGAAAGATGAAGCAGACCAAACGATAATTAAAGTGGTAAAAGAGTATGAGGCTCTGCCAAAGATAGAATGCTACGCGGGGCAAATGAATCAGGTTTTTATGAACGTCCTGACTAATGCGATTGATGCGTTGCAATCACAAAAAAGTTGGGCAAATGATGCAGATGATAGCAGCCCAATCCCTACTATTACTATTTGCACGAAGTTACTCTCCAACTTTCAAGTGGGTATTTATATTACTGATAATGGACCTGGCATAACCGAAGAGGTTAAACCACGCATATTTGACCCCTTTTTTACAACGAAGGAAGTGGGCAAAGGAAAGGGTTTGGGGTTATCGATTAGCTATGCTATCGTAGTGGGCGATCACGGCGGGCAACTCCGCTGTCTTTCGGTACCGGCTCAAGGGGCGACATTAGCCATCGAAATTCCGATTCACGTAAAGATTCAGCTCAGGTGAAAAGCAGTAAAACCTATACCGTGTAACCATTTGATCGAATAACGATTCTTATTAAGAAACCATGAAAGCTTTTATTTTCGTACCTCTTGAGAATTAAGCTGTTGATTTAGCGAATGCTTGAATTCTATAAGTCCTTCTTTGACTACGTTTTAGATACCTGAATCCTTACGATTCACCACTCTAGGAAATGTTTTACTAAAGAAGATTTGGTCGGGTTATAAGCCACACTAAAATCCAAGTAGTCAAAAAGGGTGTAAAATCAGGAAGCGTGTTTATTTATGAGTCAGTTGATTGGCAATTTTTACACAAATTTCTATTAATCACAAGCTGATACTTTTAATCACAGAGTCCGAAACCTTTTCCGGCAACGCTCCTTAAATTACCAACGGTCGCCGACTTGCTTTTTTTTCACTAGCTTATGCACGCACTCTCAAACCCAAAATAATGATGAATTTCCACCCTCATTTTTTTTCGGCAAAAACCCTAGCAATTGTTTGTGCAATTGCTGCGTTTGTTGTCCTTGCTAGCAAAGTCTTTGCCACAACCATCGATTATGCACCGCCATTTAAAGAAACCAGATTTTACAGTACGACGATATCTGCTAATAAGGATTTAGCTGAAATTTATTATCCTAAACCCTCCGATCTTAATTCGGGTAATTACTCTTTCCCCATTGTACTTTTATTGCAAGGTGCGCTTGTAGATAAATCATTTTATTCAGATTACGCTAGCCACGTGGCCCGGTACGGCTTTGTGGTAGTCGTTCCGAACCATTTGCGCCCTTCGCCCTTCAATCCCACTTCACCGCCTAGCTTGGTGGCAGAAACTTCGCAAATAGCGGCGGTTTTGTCGCAAATGGCGATCGAAAGCACAAACCCCACATCTCCGATCGCGTCTGTTATCGATACGCAGCGCCTTGGTTTATTGGGTCATTCTTTTGGTGGTGCAGTGGGGTTATCAGTGATTGCTAACAAATGTCTCCCAGAATTGTATTTGTGTCAAGAGCCATTTACGCGCCCGAAAGAACTATTAGCGGGTGCATTTTTTGGAGCTAACTTGCGGAATCCCATTGCTAATGAATTTGTACCCATCGCTAATGATGGCATTGCAGTGGCGTTGATTCAAGGCGATATCGATGGTGTCGCCCTGCCCGATCGCTCTCAAAGCACCTTTGATAACATTCAAACACCACCCAAAGCTTTGATTACTGTTATGGGTACAAATCACTTCGGCATTACCGATCTTAATAACCCTCCTGGTGCGAACCCCGATCGCAATACTGCTACCTTAGAGCGAGCCGTGGGTATTGAAACGATCGCCCGTTGGAGCGCCCTGTTTTTGCGTGCAAATATGCTTAATGATCGAGGTGCATTTGATTATATTTACTCTCAAGGTGACGCCCTCGATTCGAATGTCCGTGTTACCACCGTTGCCGTTCCCAAACCATCTTCTAAATAGCTCCACCTCAAAAAACGTAAGATAGATTAAAGCTCATATAGCAATCTAAATAATAAGCTTTGAAATTACCTTTTACTTTACCTATAAAATTGAGTTCAAAAGCTGTAATATTGTTCTTTTTAATCGTTTTTGAGCAATTTTTTTGATTTTTTTTCAAACTCGATGGCTGCCTCCTGAGCTTTTTCGTTACTCACAGGCTTTGCTTCCTTTAAGTTGGCTTTCATGCGATAGTGTACTTGCTTGTGTAATGTTTGATATTTGACTGAAATTTGATAGTTCTCTTCTACCCATTGACCAATTTCTTTATAAGTCTTAAAATCACAGGACTCTTCACTTAATTTTTCTGATATTCCGGCTATTACTGCTGAAGGAATTACTCGGGGTCTACCAGTTGCTTGCCGTATTTCTAACAGTTCTGACAGACCCCCAGCAATATATTGTTTTAACCATCTATGTACAGTAATTCTATGTACACCTAAACGTTCAGCTACATCTGTAAGGCTTTGACTAGCTCCAGTTTTTAACCAATAAAGTGCCTGAATTTTTTGTTTATTAGGTAGAGTTCGCTGCTGGGACAGAATTATTTTTAACTCGTCTGCTGTTAAATCAATTCTTTCTTGGTAGTTTACTTTCATAAAGTATTACTCAAACTTTGTTCTTCATTGTAGCATTTCTCCTGGGGAAAGGATATTATTAACTAAATTTCCCTTTTCAGTAACGTCCGCCTGCCGCTTAAAGACTAGCAAGGTGATGTCATCAAACACTTTCTGCTTACCGATATGTTGCCGCACATCTAGAATCACCGCATCCTTAACTCCTGCTGCAGACTTGTGCCAATTTTGACTAATTACTTGACACAATTGCTTCAGTCCATACTGCTTTTTGCCGATGTTATAGGCTTCTGGAATGCCATCAGTATAAAGCACCACGCCATCTCCAGGTTCTAGCTCAATCAGGATGTGACTGATGAAGTCTGCGATATCATCATCTAACGCGATCGGGAAGCCTAACTCCATCGTGTCGATGCGCTCAACATCTCCATTTTTTCGCACAACTAGCGTTTCTTCATGCTGACCGCTGATGCTAATGACTCCTTGGGAGTAGCTCAAAATCGCCAGCGTCAGACTTTTCTCAGAGTTCATGCGCTGTACGTTTTTGTAGAGGGTACGGTTGAGTACATCCAGGAATCGAACGGGGTCTAGTTCACGAATCTCTTGCAGGGTGCGAACTGAGGTTTGCGCCATCAGCATCAGAATGCCACTTTCGAGGCCGTGTCCGGTGACATCACCGATCGCCAGTGTGACAACACCATCGATCTGTAGCACGTCGTAGTAGTCACCTCCTACTTCATCAGCGGGTTCCATGTATCCGGCGATATCTAGTCCGTCAATTTCCAGTTCCTCAGGGTTAGGCAAAATCATTTGCTGGATGTGACGCGCGACATTCAATTCTGCACCTAAGCGGAGGTTGTCTACTTTGAGTTTTTCGTTGAGGGTAATGATTTCCTGATTAGCATTAGCGAGTTCTGCTGTTCGTTCCTTAACTTTGTCTTCGAGGGTTTCAAAGGATTCTTGGATTTGCCTCGCCATGCTGTTGAAGGATCGTGCCAGCAGACCGATTTCGTCTCGCGATCGCATCTTCACACGCATATCTAAGTTACCCGCCGTAAACTGGGCAACCGCTTGGGTGAGGTAAATCACAGGCTTTGTTAATAGTTGTGCGATCGCCAAAGCGAGGATAGTTACAATTGTGGCGATGATTGCTAATAAAATAAGTGCATCCTGTATTTGTTTTTCTACAGGTGCTAAGGCAACGGCAATGGGCTGTGCGAAAAGAACTGACCAAGGTTTATATTTCAGGGGGGCGATCGCTAAGAGGCTCAACTTATTATTACCCGTAGCTGCCAATCGTGTGGTTAGATAAGGCTGCTTAGTGTCTAATGCTTGCTTGAGGTCGGGCAAATTGATTGCAAGTTCTTTCGTTAGAGTCTTAGGCAAACGCCCTTCGCGTTGCAGTTTCGCTACAACATTGGGTGACAAAGGCACAATCGATTTAAAAAGGAGTTCAGGTGTAGTGCTATGTGCCAGATGGATATAGTGTTCATCTAAAAGAACTGCTAAGGATTTCGCACCCGCGTGTTCAGTTTCCCGAGTCACCAACTGCTGGACAGATGTGGCATTGTATGTAACCCGCAATACACCCAATATATTTCCCTTCGCATCGCGAACAGGACTGCTAAAGAAGAGCGTCACGAGGTTGGGAATTGTCGGCGATTGCCTAATACTAGAAACAAAAGATAGTTGAGTTTTGAGCGGTTCTTGGAAGTAATCTTGACCGGATTCATCTCGTCCAACATCCGGTGTATTCGTATCGAGTACATTCCGTCCCTTTAAGTTGAGCAAGGCATAGGAGATAATATTAAGCATATCTTTGCGACTGAGCCGGGTTAAGGTTTCAGTCGCTAACATCTCTTGGGGACTACCATTTCGCCGTTCTGGAGGTAGGTCCAGATAGGCAGCCAAACCTGGTAAAATCGCTTCTACGCGCACGGCATTGAGATTTGCATCGATAAACCCGTCTATTCTGTTAGCGGTTTCGTTAGCCGCCGCAGATAGGGATTGTCGTGCGTTGTCGGTCAATGCCTTTTGAGTTGTCTGCTTGTTGATAAATGCTAACAACAGCAACGGAATTAGAGCAACGAGCAGAAACGACACGATTAACTTTGTACGAATGCTGTTGAAAAAGGAGCGCTTCATGGTTTCAGACTAGGAGGGGGGGTTAAAAAAGAAGAATTGAACAAGGTTTCTAGATTGGGAAGGCGCGTCACATTGCCAGCGCGAATAAAAAAGTCCGCATATTTCTTGGCGGTTTTGTAGATATAATTAGGACTGTCTGATAGAAAGAACTTTTGATTTTCTGCAAAATCAGTGAGGTCTATTCCCTCGAAAGAGATTGTATTGCTGGGAATATTCAACGCTTTGCTCACGATCGCGTTTCCTTCGGGAATATTTGCTTCCCAATATGACAAGCCTTGAAGCCAGCCTCGCACAAAGGCGCGAATATCTTCGGGGCGATCGCGTATCGCCTCACCCCGAAAGGCGACCAAATCCAAAATTAAGCCTGGGGTTTGCTTGCTGGTAAAGAGGATATGCGCCCCTAATTGTAATGATTCAGAAAGATGCGGTTCCCAAGTGTGCCCTGCTTGGATAGCATTGTTTTGTAAGCGCTGGGGAACTTCTAAACCATCAACTTTAACCAGCCTAACATCATCGCTCGTCAGCTTAGAGATTTTCAACATCTCACTAACGAAGACTTCGCTAAAGCCGCCTAGATTTGCACCAAGCTTTTTTCCTTTCAAGTTAGGGATTGTTTTAATGTCCGATTGCGCGACTACCACATCTGCACCTGTGGATTCATCTACAACCATCACAGCTTGCATATCAGGATTTGTGGCACTCAAGATCATAAAATCTCCCAAGGTCAATCCGATCCCATCATACTTCCCTGCACTGAAATCTGCTTGTTGCAATTGTAAGTAGTCTACATAGCTGAGTTCCACATCTATCCCTTGCGCTTTGAAGAATCCTTTCTCTTGAGCAATGATGCCAGGCCTATGGCCAACAAAAGAGATCAAACTGACTTTCAGGGGAGGACTTTTTACTTTTAGAGATTCCGGAGAATGACAAGCAAACAGCAGCCAGCAAATAATAATAAAGATGCTGTTAAAAAACGAGCGCTTCATGGTTTTAGACTAGGAGGGGGGGCTAAGAAAGAAGAATTGAACAAGGTTTCTAGATTGGGAAGGCGCGTCACATTGCCCGTGCGAATAAAAAAGTCCGCATATTTCTTGGCGGTTTGGGAGATATAATTAGGACTGTCTGATTGAAAGAACTTTTGATTTTTTGTAAGATCAGTAAAATCTATTCCCTCGAAAGAGATTGTCTTGATGGGAATCTTGAAGGTTTTGCTCACGATTTCCTTTCCTTCGGGAATATGTGCTTCCAAATATGACAAGCCTTGAAGCCAGCCTCGCACAAAGGCGCGAATATCTTCGGGGCGATCGCGTATCACCTCACCCCGAAACGCGAACAAATCCAAAATTAAGCCTGGGGTTTGTTTGCTTGTAAACAGGATATGCGCCCCTAATTGTAATGCTTCAGAAAGATGCGGTTCCCAAGTGTGCCCTGCTTGGATAGCATTGTTTTGTAAGCGATTGGGAACTTCTAAAGCCTCGACTTTAACCAGGCTAACATCATCGCTCGTCAGTTGAGAGGTTTTCAACATCTCAGTAACGAAAACTTCGCTAAAGCTGCCTAGATTTGCACCAAGCTTTTTTCCTTTCAAGTTAGGAATTGTTTTAATGTCCGATTGTGCGACTACCACATCTGCACCTGTCGATTCATCCAAAACCATCACAGCTTGCATATCAGGATTTGTGGCACTCAAGATCACCAAATCGCCCAAGGTCAATCCGATCCCATCATACTTGCCTGCACTGAAATCCGCGTCTTGCAATTGGGAGTAATTTACATTTACATAGCTCAGTTCCACGTCTATCCCTTGCGCTTTGAAGAATCCTTTCTCTTGAGCAATGATGAGAGGTGTATAGCCAACAAAAGGGATACAAGATACTTTCAGGGGAGGGCGTTTTACTTTTAGGGATTCCGGGGAATGACAAGCAAACAGCAGGCAGCCGGTAATAATAAAGATACAGATGTAATTGAGTAGTTTAGACATACTATCTAGAGCATTCCTGGTGTAGAAAAGGCGACTCATATTTTCTTGAGTCCGATCGACCTAAGTGCATCCTCCGCAATCGCCGCTAAACCTGTTGTGGTGGCTATATCTAGAACAAGCCTGCCCGATCGCACTTTAGCCAATTCTACTAACCGAGTTGCAGCCTGTTTGTGAAATTCATTCTCGTAGTCGGGGCGGTTGTTGAAGTCATTGAGAATCTGCCGTTTGTAGGCACTTAGCGAGTCAGTCATGCCGAATTACTGGTTTAACTTTCTACATTGTGGCAGTTATGGTCGATCGCGACTCTCGTCGGAGGTGACATCAGCAGGCAATCTCTACAATGCCCGCAAATGTATGCAAAACCGCTACCGAGTATCAACTCCCCGGCAACAAACACCCGCCCAACTGGGATCGCGAAGCTGTAATCCGCTACAATCTGTGTTTGGTAAAGAATTTTTACAAGTTCACAGCCCTTTACAGCCTTTGCGGCTTGTACTACCCAACCTGCCTGAAAATATGGATTTTGCTACTCTTGCTGCCCAGCTAAATGCTGGAACTATCTTGCCAGAGGGAATTGTCATCATCACCCTCTTGGTGGTTCTCGTCGGCGATTTAATCGTAGGCCGCAGTTCCTCGGCTTGGACTCCCTACGTTGCCGTTGCGGGTTTGTTGGCCGCCGTCGCTGCCTTGTGTTTGCAGTGGGATAACACGGATACCATCTCGTTTTTGGGCGGTTTTAACAGCGATGCCTTGAGTTTAGTGTTTCGCGGAATTATCGCTTTGAGTACGGCTGTCACTATTTTGATATCCGTCCGCTATGTACTGCAAACGGGTACTGCTTTAGCGGAATTTATCGGCATTTTGCTGACCGCTACTTTGGGGGGAATGTTCCTCAGCGGCGCTGATGAATTGGTGATGATTTTTATTTCGTTGGAAACTCTGAGTATCTCGTCTTATTTACTGACGGGTTACACAAAACGCGACCCGCGTTCCAATGAAGCTGCTTTGAAATATTTGTTAATTGGGTCGTCTTCTTCGGCGGTGTTTCTCTACGGGCTGTCGCTGCTGTACGGCTTGTCTGGCGGCGAAACTAAGCTGAGTACGATCGCGGCTAACCTTTCTACTGTGAATGAAGGTCAATCTCTCGGTTTGGTAATTGCTTTGGTTTTTGCGATCGCCGGAATCGCCTTCAAAATCTCTGCGGTTCCCTTCCACCAATGGACTCCTGACGTTTACGAAGGTTCTCCTACACCCGTTGTTGCCTTCCTTTCTGTCGGTTCCAAAGCAGCCGGTTTTGCCCTAGCAATCCGCTTGTTAACAAGTGCTTTCCCCGCACTTATCGAACAGTCGCACTTCGTATTCACGGCCTTAGCCATTCTCAGCATGGTGTTGGGAAATGTGGTTGCCCTCGCCCAGACTAGCATGAAGCGGCTTTTGGCTTATTCGTCGATCGCCCAAGCCGGTTTTGTAATGCTGGGTTTGATTGCAGGAACAGAAGCGGGTTACTCCAGCATGATATTTTATCTGTTGGTTTACCTGTTTATGAACTTGGGTGCTTTCGCCTGCATCATCCTGTTCTCGCTGCGGACTGGAACCGACCAAATTAGCGAATACTCGGGTTTGTACCAAAAAGACCCGCTGTTAACTTTAGCCTTAAGTATTTGCCTGCTTTCTCTCGGTGGAATTCCGCCCCTGGCTGGATTTTTCGGCAAAATCTATCTGTTCTGGGCCGGCTGGCAAGCAGGACTTTACGGCTTAGTTATCCTGGGATTAATTACCAGCGTAGTTTCGATTTACTACTACATCCGCGTTGTCAAGATGATGGTAGTAAAAGAACCTCAAGAAATGTCAGACGCGGTGAAAAATTATCCCGAAATTCGCTGGAACCTTCAGGGAATGCGGCCTTTGCAAATCAGTGTTGTCCTCACTTTGGTTGCGACAACATTGGCGGGAATTTTGTCGAACCCTTTGTTTAATTTGGCTAATGATGCTATTACCAAAACTCCCATGTTGCAGTCGGCATTGAGTCACGTGCAACCTGTTGCGGGTGCGAAAATAGAATCAAATTTGGTGTCTCGTCGGGATTAATTTCTCCTGGTTTTGAAATAGTGGAAAACGCCTGACTCTTTGAAGTTGGGCGTTTCTTTTTTGTTGTGATATACTCTTAATTATGATTTTTAACCGCAGATGTAGGCAGATAAACGTAGATAAACGCAGATAAAAGTTAGTACAGAGGCAACAATGTTAGTACAAAGTAAAAAAAAGTTTTATACTCCAGATGAGTACCGGGACTTAGAGGAAACTGCTGAGTTTAGAAATGAATACCGCGATGGAGAAATTGTAAAAATGAGTGGTGGTAGTATTAATCACAGCCGGATTATCCGAAATTTGAGTAGAGTCGTGGGAAATTTGCTTGAGGGGCAGCCCTATGAGCTTTTTCACAACGATTTGCGGTTGTGGATTCCTCGCTACCGACGGGGAACTTACCCGGATGTGATGGTGATTGAAGGGGAGCCAGTTTTTACCGAGGGACGCAGTGATGAGATCCTCAATCCGATGCTCATCGTGGAAGTGCTTTCTAAGTCTACCAAAGATTTTGATCGAGAGGATAAATTTCGGTTTTATCGCTCTATCCCGGAATTCCGTGAATATGTGTTAGTCAATCAATCAGAGTTTTTAGTCGCACAATATATTAAAACAGAATCAAATGAATGGTTGTTTCGGGAATATGAGGGAGATACAGCAACAGTTTCTTTTGCTTCCTTGGGAGTGCAAATGTCGATGAGCGAGATTTATGCAAAAGTAGTATTTGAAACTCAGGAAACGGAAGTACAAGAAGAAAATTAATTCTATTGGGGGATGCGAATATAAAGAGACCTGACTGCTGAATCAAATTTATTCCGTAGTAATCGAGATTGTTACCAAAAAGCCGGGGATTGGGTTGGTTTGCACCAGACTTTTAAAAGTTAAATTAAGAGTAAAATTAGATGAATGTAATTTGGTTACTATTAAAAGCTTCTTGGTTAAATGTTTCTATTGCCATACTCACAGGCTTAATCAGCGGCGGTTGCAGCGCTATGTTAATTTCCCTAATTAACCGTGCAATCAGCGACAATTCCAATGGTAATTTAGTCTGGTATTTTGCGGGATTAGCAATTTTGGCTCTTTTGAGTGGCTTTGTATCCCAATTTTTGTTAATCTACCTTTCTCAAGAAGCTGTTTACAATCTGCGGCTGAGTTTGAGCCGTGGCATTTTGTCTACTCCTTTGCGGAATTTGGAAGAGTTGGGCGCTAACCGCTTGCTGGCAACTCTGACTGATGATGTGGGAACGCTTTCTAATACTATATTTTTGATTCCTTTTCTTTGTGTTGATATCGCCGTTGTTGTCGGCTGCTTAACTTATTTAAGCACGATTTCGGGTACAGTTTTTGTTGTTGTATTTGGTTTTCTGGTGCTGATGATTGGCACGGTGCAGTTGTTGCTCAGTAAAATGAGGAAATTCTTCGATTTAGCCAGAGAAGAACAAGATATATTATTTAAGCATTTTCGCAGTATTACTGATGGAATTAAAGAACTTAAACTGCATTCCTTGCGCCGCCAAGAGTTTTTTACGGAACAATTGCAGGTGAGTGCTGATGCTTCCCGCGATTATAACGTGACTGCTTTGAACACTGGTGCAGTTGCGATTGGAGTGGGTCAGTTGCTATTTTTTATGCTGATGGGTTTGCTGCTGTTTGCTTTGCCAAAATTTGTGCCAGTTTCTACACCTGTTTTGTCAGCTTACATTCTGACCAGTACCTATTTAATGTCTCCATTTCAGAATATTTTGCAAAGGTTGCCGGCGATTTTTCGGGCTAATACTTCTGTGGAAAAAATAGAGAGAATGGGATTGGCTTTAGCGAGTCAAGCTGAGATAAATTCAACGGTTAAACCGATTCAAACTGCTGAGTGGGATATGCTGGAGTTAAATCGAGTAATACACAGCTATCCGGGAGAAAAAGAAGACAGCAATTTTATTTTGGGCGAGCTGAATTTGAAGTTTCATCCGGGTCAATTGGTGTTTATAATTGGCGGGAATGGCAGCGGTAAGTCTACTTTAGCTAAGTTAATCACTGGTTTGTACATTCCTGAATCTGGAAAAATTCTCCTTGATGGTCAGCCAATTACTGAGGAAAATCGAGAGTGGTACAGGCAGCATTTTTCGGCGATTTTTTCAGATTTCTATCTGTTTGAAAGGCTTTTGGGCCTGACTAATCACGATTTGGACAAGCAGGCGGCTGAATATTTGCGAGAGTTTCATTTGGAAAATAAAGTTCAGGTGAAAGATGGAGTTTTGTCAACTACGGCTTTGTCTCAGGGACAGCGAAAGCGGCTGGCTTTGCTGACGGCGTATTTGGAAGATAGACCTATTTATTTGTTTGATGAATGGGCTTCGGATCAAGACCCGTTTTTCCGGGATATTTTTTACAAGCAGTTGCTACCGGAGTTGAAGCGGCGGGGGAAAACGGTTTTTGTGATTAGTCACGACGATCGCTATTTTGATTTAGCCGATCGCGCAATTAAACTAGATTACGGTAAAGTAGAGTACGATCGATAAAATGGATAACTACCGAATTATCGAAATTTTGAATGACAGCCAGGTTTCCGACTTGATGGATTTATACAAAAACGAGTTTTGGAGCGACAAGCGGACGCGCGAGGACGTTGTGAAAATGCTGGCGGCAACTGATGTTATCATTGGTTTGGTCGATGAGAGCGATCGACTAATTGCTTTTACCCGCGTTATCACCGATTTCGTATACAGAGCGATGATTTTTGATGTAATTGTCAAGCCGACGCACAGAAAGACGGGACTGGGTGCGAAGTTGATGGATGCAGTTTTAAATCACCCCAAATTGCACACTGTCGAGAGCTTTGCTCTTAACTGTTTGCCGAACATGATGCCGTTTTACGAGCGTTGGGGTTTCACAGATGATGTGGGCGAGATGAAGTTTATGCGGCGAACCACAGGCTGAACTTAACCCTTTGAAAGCCCCAATTTTTCTCTAATTGCGTCTTCTTTGAAGCCTACTAAAACAGCCGTTCCATCTTTAACGAAAAGAGGACGTTTCAGCAGCATCGCATCCTTTGCAAAAGCCTCCACCCACTGTTCGCTAGTCCAATTTTTCTTGTCATCGCCCAAAGCGCGGTAAGATTGACCGGAAGTATTTCGCATGGGTTGAAAACCCAAAGCAGCTACCCAGCTTTGAATTTTTTCGCGAGTCGGTGGCTGTTCTTTGGTGTTAATGAACTCGTAATTAACATCGCTATCTTTGAGCCACTGGAAAGCTTTTTTGCAGGTGCCGCAGTTCGGGATTCCGTAAACTTGAATTGACATAATAATGACTGTTGACTGTTGACTGTTGACTGCTGGCTAATAACAACTAACAACTGACTACTGACTACTGACTACTGACTAATCTAGCTTGTTGAACCCATTTTTGCACGCGATCGACTGAAGGAGTCAAGTCATTGCGCTGCATTGTCGCTACGTGCAGCCGTAAGACTTGTTGGTGCAATCTCTCCACGGGCATTTGAGCTAATTGAGCCGGCGAAGCAACGCCCGCGTGAAGTAACAGCCCGCAATACTGACACCCTACACTCGGAATTCGAGCCAAATTTGCCATCGCTACCCATTTATTAACATATTGAATGTTAATCTGTAATTGATTGGCTAGCAACACTTTCGCCGCCTGCGTTTTCGTCATGCGAATTAGTTGTCCGGTTGTGGTGATGCTGCACTCTTCTAGTTGAGATTGGTTTTCCTTGCTCAATCCCGGTAAGTTTGCGATCGGCCAGTCGCGTACTTGCACAGAAGTTTGAGGAGCTTTATGAGAAATTTTCATGTTTTTTCAGTTAATTTTACTTATACTTTAAAGTCTAAAAGATCAAACCGTCAATATAGGCGATCGCTCACGTCACCCAATCAACAAAAACCCGAGCGAGGAATTTGATGAATTGCAGGTGTTGTGACATTTCTGCTAATTGCCTGCCGAGTAGCACCTTGAGCCTGTTTTCCTGCCTGCGGCTCAGGCTTACAGCTTAACCAAATCATCCCGGCGATGACGACGAAGACTATAAAAAAGACAGCCTATAAATGCTAGCAAAAAAGAAGTCCTAGATGAGAATTTTCTCAAAAATGGCTGCCAACTTGGCAGTCAGAATTTTAGTGCTTTAATGCTGAGAATGAAAAAAATTATGGCTGACTGCAAACCAAACTCAAACTTATCGGTTTATACCCATGAAAATTACAGAAGGTTATGATTTGTTAACTAATACTTTACAGCAACGGCGGCAAAAACTGGTTAGTTTAATTAATTTTCCGGTAATTCTCTGGTCTGGCCGCAGCATTCCTCGCAATTATCCGGCACTTACTTATCCCTTTCGTGCCTGCAGTCACTTTCTATATTTTGCGGGTTTGCCCTTAGAAAATGCTGCCATTCGCTTAGAATCTGGCAAATTAGAATTGTTCTTAGATGACGCACCTGCTAGCAGCACTCTTTGGCACGGAGAAATGCCGAAAAGAGCAGAAATTGCCGAACTAATTGGGGCTGATGCTGCTTTCCCAATGACCGAATTGAAAGCGCGCTCAACAAATGCAGCAACGATCGCAGTTCAGGATTCTTGGACTCAGTTGCAACAGTCTCAAATTCTCGCTCGCCCTCTGGCACCGCCCAACTCGCCAACCGGAATCGACCTAGAATTAACTCAGGCGATCGTATCTCTGCGCTTGAGCCATGATGCAGGCAGTTTGGCCGAATTGCGTCAAGCTGCGGCTGTTACTGTAGAAGCTCACAAAGCGGGGATGGCGGCAACTCGAAATGCTCAAATTGAAGCAGGGGTGCGCGCTGCCATGGAAAGTGTCATCATCTCCAAAAATATGACCTATGCCTATCCCAGTATCGTGACGGTGCATGGAGAAGTGCTGCACAGCGAACATTATCACAATCCCCTACAAACCGGAGATTTGCTGTTAGCAGATGTCGGTGCGGAAACATCAATGGGATGGGCGGCTGATGTAACTCGCACTTGGCCTGTCTCGGGCAAGTTTTCTCCGACTCAAAGAGCGATTTATGATGTAGTTTTGGCAGCACACGATGCTTGTATTGATAAAGTTAGTCCGGGGGTGGAATATCAAGACATTCATCTGTTAGCTGCTCGAATTATGGCGGAAGGGTTGGTTGATTTAGGTATCTTGCGGGGCAACGTTGAAGATTTGGTAGAAATGGATGCTCACGCGCTATTTTTTGTACACGGTATCGGACATTTAATCGGTTTGGATGTTCACGATATGGAAGATTTAGGAGATTTGGCTGGCTATGAAGCCGGAAGAACCAGAAGCAGTCGGTTTGGGTTAGGATTTTTGCGGTTGAATCGAGTTTTGCGTCCGGGAATGCTGGTATCGATTGAACCGGGATTTTATCAAGTTCCGGCAATCTTAAATAACCCAGAAAACCGCGCCCAATATGAAGATTGCGTAAACTGGGAAGAGTTGGAAAAATTTGCCGATGTGCGGGGGATACGCATAGAAGATGATATACTTGTCATCGCTCAAGGTAAAGAACTATTGACAGGGAAATTGCCCACAAAAGCTCTGGAGATTGAGGAGTTAGTTGCGGTAAATACGTAAGTAGAGCCGAGTTCGATCGCACATACGCAGTTCTATACAGGTGTGAAAAAAGATAAAAATGAATAAAGGTTGGCCAAGAAATCTTTCGATATTAGTTAAAAAAGTGGTCTCGCAAGTCAGAAAATTCGCCGCACTAATACTTCCACGCATTGTTCGTAAACCTATATCCTCGCGGCCGCCGATGCAAGCTGCACCTTTGCCCAGCAACGAAGAAGAGAGGCTAGAAGCACTTTACCGCTACAATATTCTCGATACAGAGGCAGAATCAGCTTTTGATGATCTAACAGCTTTAGCATCCTATATTTGCGGCACTCCTATTGCTTTAGTAAGCTTAATAGATTCTAACAGACAGTGGTTTAAATCAAAAGCCGGTCTGGAAGTTCCCGAAACTCCGAGAGAGTCATCTTTTTGCGCCCACGCTATTTTAAATCCTAACGAATTGCTAGTTGTACCCAATGCTCTAGACGACGATCGCTTTGTCAGCAATCCGCTAGTAACTTCCGATCCCAATATTCGGTTTTATGCTGGAGCGCCGCTAGTAACTCCTGACGGTTATCCGATCGGCACTTTGTGCGCCATAGATACAGTTCCTCGTAATCTCACCCCACAACAGCTAGAAGCGCTGCGGACTTTAGGGCGGCAAATTATCAACCACATGGAGTTGCGAATCAATCTGACTAAATTAAAGCGCGCACAGATCAAGAACAAACAAGTAGAAGAAAAACTCCGTTCTACAGACGAGCAAATTGTCAATTTTTTAGAAGGAATGAGCGATGCTTTTTTTGCTTTCGACACCCAGTGGCGATTTACTTACATCAATTACAAAGGAGCGCAATTTTTGAAGCGCTCGCAGGAAGAACTTTATGGTAAAAATTTTTGGGAAGAGTTTCCCGAGTTCGTGAATTCTGATTTTTATAAAGAGTATCATGAAGCTGTAGCCAAACAAATTGGAGTGGCTTTTGAAAAATATTATTCTCCCTTAAGAGTGTGGCTGGAAGTTAGGGTTTTTCCTTCTCACGACGGCATTTCTGTGTTTTTTCATGATATAACTAAACGCAGGCAGATGGAATCTGCACTCAGGAAAGAACAGAAAAAAACTGAACGTTTACTGTTAAATATTTTGCCCGAACCGATCGCCGACAGGTTGAAGTACAAACCGGGGGTGATTGCAGACAAGTTTGAAAAAGCAACAATTCTTTTTGCTGACTTGGTGCATTTTACCCAAATTTCAACCACCATGTCCGCCACTAAATTAGTGTACTTGCTGAATGAAATTTTCTCAGCTTTTGACCAACTCAGTGACAAGCACGGCTTAGAAAAAATCAAGACGATCGGGGATGCTTACATGGTAGCAGCCGGTATTCCCATTGAACGTCCAGACCACGCAGAGGCGATCGCCGAAATGGCGCTGGATATGCTAGCAGCAATTAACGAATTAAATGTGAAGCTAGACTCAAAATTTGAACTCCGCATCGGGATTAATAGCGGCCCGGTGGTAGCGGGGGTAATCGGGACTAAAAAATTCATTTACGATTTGTGGGGAAATGCGGTAAATACAGCCAGCCGTATGGAATCTCACGGCATAACAGGTCGCATTCAAGTCAGCCACTATACTTATGAATTGCTGCAGGATAAATATGAATTTGAAGATCGCGGCGAGATCGAGATTAAAGGTAAAGGGCCAATGCGGACTTATTTGCTGACGGGGAGAAAAACAGTAAGCGATCTCAAAATTGCAGAGTAAATAAAACTAAGACTTGAAAGTACCTGATTGTTGAGGAAATGCCGGAGGCTGCAATTAATCGCCTCTTCGGCGCGATCGTCCTGTGGCAGAACGGCTGCTGCAGATCAACCAAATAAGATTATGCTATAGACAGAGATATCGAAGCAATCCTAGGCGCGGTACTCGACGTTATAAAAATACTAAGTTGAAGTCGTCGGAGCCTTTAATAATGGTTCAATTTCATATTCAAACCGATAGCGATATTCCAGCATCCACCCAACTATTCAATCAAATCAGGTTTGCGATCGCCTCGCGACAATTTCCGCCCGGACACCGCTTGCCCAGCACCAGACAGCTAGCCATGCAGACGGGTTTGCACCGCAACACCATCAGCAAAGTATACCGACAACTGGAAAATACCGGACTCGTAGAAGCCCAAGCAGGATCGGGCATTTACGTCCGCGCCCTAGGCAACGAAGGGGGCAACAAACTCAAATCTCCGATTCTCGAAGAATATCCCCTTGCCAACAAAATAGTGCAAGGAAGTATCGATCAACTGCTGGGACAAGGCTGTACGCTCAACCAAGCAAGGGAATTATTTTTGGCTGAAATTGACTGGCGGCTCAGGTGCAGCGCCCGAGTGGTCGTCACAGCCCCCACAGAAGACATCGGCGTTGGTGAACTGATGGCGAAAGAACTCGAACAAGCTCTCCGTATTCCCATACAGTTAGTGCCGATGGAACAGCTAGGTACTTTTTTGGATCAAATCTCTTCGGGAACTGTGATCACGAGTCGGTATTTTATCGGAGAAGCAGAATCTATTTCGGCACCGCGTTCGGTGCGAGTTATTCCCGTAGACATCTACGACTACAGCCAGGAAATTCAGTTAGTCGGGGGTTTGCCGAAAGACAGTTATTTGGGTCTAGTCAGCCTGAGTCCGGGAATGCTACGATCGACCGAAGTCATCATCCACAGCATCCGGGGAGAGGATTTGCTGGTAATGACGGCCTTGGTGTCAGACGAGTACAAGATTAACTCGATCGTGCGATCGGCCAGAACAATTTTTTGCGACCAACCGAGTTTTGCTACAGTAAAAGCTGCCATCAATGCGGCTAGAGAAGATATTATTCGTCCCCCGCAACTGATATGCTCCGAAAATTACATCGGCTCTAAGTCGATTAATTTGCTCAAGCGCGAGTTGGGCTTGGGATGACGAAGGAAGAAGGCAGAAGGAAGAGGGAAGAAGGCAGGAGGAAGAAAAACAATTCAACTTTTTTAAGTTACCAATCCCAATCCCCAATACCCCAACCCCAATGCCCAATGCCCAATGCCCAACTACCGATTACCAATTACCAATTACCCATGACAATTGAAATCCAACCTTCAATTAATGTTAAAACCGCGATCGAAAGCCGCCGCGCCGCCCGCAGTTTCAAACCCGATCCGATTCCCCCAGCAATATTGGCAGAGATTTTGCGCTTGGGAGTGCGATCGCCCTCTGGTTACAACTTGCAGCCTTGGCGGTTTATCGTACTTCAAGACCAAGCTAGCAAAGAAAAATTAAAAGCTTGCGCCTTCGATCAGCGCCAAGTGGTAGAAGCCCCAACAGTATTAATCTGTTGTGGCGATCGACGCGCCGCCGGGCCCAAAAACACCGAAGCCGTCATCGAATTGGGCAAAACCACAGGGGCAATGAATGACAATTTAGCCGGTTATATGCGACAAGCAATCCCGCAATTGTTCGATAACCGTCCCTGCTTCGACTCCCTAGAAGCTTGGACAAACAGGCATACAATGCTCGCAGTAGCCCACTTAATGATTGCAGCTAAAAGTTTTGGGGTAGACAGTTGTCCGATGGAAGGTTTTGTCAGCGCTAAGGTGAAAGAAGCCTTTCAAATTCCCGAAGAAGTAGATGTTTGCTGTTTGCTGCCACTTGGTTATGCAGCAGAACCTTTCAAACAATATGGCGGACGTTTTGACGTGACTCAAGTTTATTACAGCGAAAGTTATGGGCAGGCTTTGCAAGCTGAGATTTGAGAGTTAAGATTTTGTGGCAACTTGAATTTTAAGAGTTAAGATTTGGAATGAATCGGTGCCAAAGTTCAAACCAATCAAAAATCCCGACAGTTCTGCAATCTAAAATCTAAAATTCACAATCTAAAATCGAAAGTGGTGAGATCGGACAGAGGAGAAAATATGACAGTAGCAACGCGACAAAGCAACGCACAAATTCTAGAAGTAAAGTTGCAGCAGCACTTGCAAGCAGCCGGATTTAAAAAATTACCTCTTTATATTAGTTGCGATTTTCGAGATGAATCTTTAACGGTTGTGGGAGAACACCCGCGCAGTTTAGTTCTCAAAGCCAAACCGACTTTTGCGGTGCTAGAAGCAGCAATTCTTGAAATAGAACCAGAATCTATTCAACAGATTGGACTTTGCCTAAAAATTACCGGGCAAAAACAGCCTTATGCTTTCCATTCTTTTACCATGAACAACCCTGTTTTGTCAAGACCCAAAACAGTGCAGGTGTTGAAAAAAACCGAGAATACCCCCGCAGAAGAAACCGGGATAGTCTTAACAGAAAATGCGGCCGAGACGGCGGATGTAGAGGAGGAGATACCGTTAGAAACGGATGGGAAAGATGCGTGGGATGAACAATATTTCCCCAATTTGTCTGAGAGTTCCAGCAATTCCGAGCCGATCGCCTTTAGGGTAGCTGCAATCCCGGCAGATATTGGAGACAATCCCTTCAATCCGCTGGATATGGAAGCGGTAACAGTTGCCCAAAAACCCAAGCATTCACCGTTTGCGATGCTGGCTGCAGCAGGAATGGTCAGCATGGCGGCGCTAATTTTGGCAGGCGGTTATTATATGCTGAGCCGCCCCTGCGTCATCGGAGGATGTCCTGCATTAGCTAATGCCAAACAGTTGAGCGAGAATTCGACAAAGACGCTGAAAACGTCAAAAGTTGCCAACGGCCCCCAAGAAGCGCAGCGACAGTTAAAACAGGCGATCGCCCTTTTGGAACCGATTCCCTCATGGTCAATTCATCGCGGTGAAGCTCAAAGCGCCCTGGAAAACTACCGGAAGCAAAATCAGAATTTAAACTCTGCGATCGATGCAGCGCGCCTCGCACAGTCAGCAGCCCAGAAAACCCAAAATCCGCCTTATTCTGCCGAGAACGGGCAGGAAGCGCAAGCTCTGTGGCAAAGTGCGATCGCCGAACTCGGAGAAATCCCCCCAGACAGCCCAGCTTATCCGTTTGCTCAGAAAAAGACAAAAGAATACGGAAAAAATTTAGCAACTGGAAATCGGCAGTTAAGCACAGAGAAACAAGCCGAAAAAACCCTGCTCGCCGCCAAAAGTACAGCCCAAATAGCAGAAGCTCGCGAAGCAGTAGCTCACACAGCCGAGACTTGGGCTCAAGTGCAATCAGGTTGGGAAGAATCCCTCGACATCCTATCAGCAATTCCCACGAGCACGACATCTTACCAACAAGCTAAACTCCTAGTTCCCAAATACGAAACCAAACTTTCAGAAGCACGCGAGCGCAAAAATGTCGAAGGAATTTCCGAAAATGCGTATACTCAAGCTGTGACTTTAGCAGCGGAAGCTCAAATTTTTGAAGGCAAAAACGCCTGGTTTAAAGCATCTGAATACTGGCGGAGAGCTTTGAGTTACGCGGAGCAAGTGCCGGCGGCAACTTCCTATTCCCAGAAAGCCCAACCGCTGATCGCTTCCTACAAAACTTCCTTGCAGCAAGCAGAAGTAAGGTTGCAGGAAGAAAGAAACCTGCAAAAAGCCCGCACCGATTTAGATAGAACTTGTAAAGGCAACCCCAAGATTTGCGACTATACTGTTAGCAAAGATTTGATTGCGGTGCAGATGACTCCAGGTTACGTGCAGAAACTGCAACAAACTTTCATTCAAGCGAACAACAACAATGCTGTGAAGTCTCGCCAAGCTGTAGAAAAGCACGTTCAAACATTGCAAAAAGCTTTGGAGGCGATCGCCGAAAACGCCAAAATCCCGATGCAGGTGTACGATGGCGAAGGCCAGCGGATTGGGAGTCACGAACCGAAGTAGTTGTATTTGTAGGGTGCGTGAGGGCGAAAAATCTGTCATATTTTTCGCAATATTTACACTCACGCATCGCCCGCAATTTCACCTGCGGTCAATCCAGCTTGAAAAACTTGTTGTGCAGTCAAATTCAACTCGGGAAAAGTTGGCGACTCAATCCTATCATTTCCCCGAAACAAACTCACCTCATACTCGCCGTCAACCAAGTGATAAATCGAAATAGTCGGTTGCTTGGGATTCCCGATAAACCTGCGGCCGCCCAAACCGAGATAATCCACAATCCAGTATTCAGGAATCCCGATTAGTTCGTATTCGCCTACTTTTTTGATGTAGTCATCTTGCCAATTCGTGCTAACTACTTCAATAACCAGCGGAATTGATGCGCCTTGAGTCACAGTGGAGAATTTTTTCCACATAGGTTCTGACGCTAAGTTGGGGCGATTTAATATCGGAATATCGGGCGAATAAGCTGATTCGTTTTCCAGTGGCTTAACTAATGCTTGTTTGGGGATGAAGTAAGGAAGTTTTACCTTTCTAAACTCAGCAGTTAACTCGGAGGCTAAAAAACCGATAACTTCTTCATGGTCTCCTAATGGCTGTGACATTTCAACAATCTCTCCATTGTGCAGTTCATAACGTGCATTTTCGGGCTTCCATTCCATAAATTCTTCAAAAGTTAGCGGTTTAGTTGCTATTTGAATCATGGCTATTCTCCTTAGTGATGACTGGGGCGGGCTATTAGGCTCACCCCACAAGATAACTCACTCTGTGTGAAACAGGCCGGAAAGCCTGTTCAATAAAATAAGGCTAAATGCAAGTTCCTACCTACATTATATTATCAATTATCAATGCCCAATTATCCATGCCCAATGCCCAATTACCAATGCCCAATTACCATTTTATCAATTGTGCATCTTGATTAAAAAACTTCCGGGACAATCCCTCAGTCAAAAGCAGAGTTGCGATTACAGTTGCCAGCGCTAACACAAACATAATCAAAATTTGGTAAGATGCTGCATCGAGAGGACTGATACCGCTCAGCATTTGACCTGTCATCATCCCGGGTAAACTCACGATTCCTACCACCGTCATTGTATTTAAGAGTGGGATTAATCCAGCTTTGATCGCATCTTTGCGGTACTGCTTTACTGCTTGCTGCGGCGTCGAACCTAAACTTAAATGGGTTTCTATTTCTAACTGGCTGCTATTAACTGTACTGACAAGTCTTTCGCCCGCGATCGCCCCGGAGTTCATGGCATTGCCCAAAATCATACCCGCTAAAGGAATCAGGTATTGCGGTTCGTACCAAGGGTCAGGCTGCAAAATTAGCAAGTTTGTATAGGCGAGAGTCAAGGCCGTACTGATAAAAATTGAGCCCCAAACTAAGGGCAGTAAGTTCTTGATTTTTTTGCTGATGCGGTTGCTGGCAACCATGCTAGCAGTTGTCAGCATGATTGCTAAAACTGCTAAAACCAGCCAAGGATTTTTCCCCTCCGGGTCAAATACGACTGCGAGCACGTATCCGACCAAGATTAGCTGGATCAGGGTGCGCCCCGCCGCGATCGCGATCGCCCCCTCCAATCCCAATCCCTGCCACGCCGAAAGCCCGATCGCGATCGCCACCATTCCCAAAGCCCAACCCAAATCTGTAAAATCTAGCTCAATTAACACCGGCCCACCCTTTCGATAATGTGATTGTTTGCCTGTCCAAATATAAGATATTGCAATAAAGGTTTCTGAGAAACAGTTTTGCTGCAAGAATTTGCTTTGATAATGCTTGAAATTTATGGTGTGAAGAGTGAATAATGTTCCCCCCCTCGACTTAACCCGCCAATACGCCCAGATTGGCGACGAGATAACCGCTGCGGTGCAAAAAGTGCTTGCCTCTGGCGGCTACGTAGGCGGCCCGGCCGTGAAGAGTTTTGAACGAGAGTTCGCCGACTACACTGGAGTTTCCGAGTGCGTGGGCTGTAACTCCGGCACGGATGCGCTGATTTTGGCATTGCGAGCTCTCAAAATAGGCCCCGGCGATGAAGTGATTACCACTCCTTTTACCTTTTTTGCTTCGGCTGAGACAATTAGCGCCGTCGGCGCAACTCCCGTGTTTGTTGATATTGACAGCGGGACTTTTAATATGGATGTCGAACTCCTCGAAGCGGCAATTACTGAAAAAACCAAGGCAATTATGCCAGTGCACATCTTCGGCCAACCAGTAGACATGACTCGGTTGATGGAAATTGCGACTCGGCACAATTTAGCCGTAATAGAAGATTGCGCCCAGTCTGTCGGGGCCGAGTGGCAGTCTCGAAAAGTCGGCAGCATCGGCCATGTCGGCTGCTTCAGTTTTTATCCGACCAAAAACTTAGGCGCTTGCGGTGACGGTGGCGCGGTGACGACAAACGATCCTGCCCTAGCAGCTTCGATGCGAGTGCTCAAAGAACACGGACAGTCTTCTAGATATTTCTACGAAGAAATCGGGTACAACAGCCGTTTAGATGCCCTGCAAGCCGTGATTCTCAGCATTAAATTGCGGTATCTCGACAGTTGGAACGCGCAGCGGCAGGAGAAAGCGGCACTTTACAGCGAATTTCTCTCCCGCGTGCCCGGAGTTGCCGTCCCCAAAGAGTTGCCGGAAGCAAAAGGAGTTTGGAATCAATACACGATCCGGCTGACAAGTCCAGAAGAGGCGCAAAATCCCTCTGGAGATTTTCGAGATTGGATGCGGGCTCAGTTGCAGGAATGCGGCATCGGTTCGATGGTTTACTATCCGTTACCTTTGCACCTGCAACCTGTTTACAAATCTTTGGGCTATCAAGCAGGTCAGTTGCCAAAGGCTGAGCAAGTTTGTCGCGAAGTCTTGTCTTTGCCGATGTTTCCGGAACTGTCGAGGGATCAACAAGAGCGGACGATTTATGGGCTGAAAGATTGCTTGGCAAAGGCCGATCGCATCCGGTAGCTTTGGCGCGATGGCATAAGCGAGCGAAACGCAGCAGGAGAAAAGAATTGCAGGGTTGCAGTGTTGTGAGAATGTGCAGCGGTCAGGGAGAGCCGTTAAGTATTTTGACCGATCACTTGTACTTTTATGTACTATATTTAATGAAAAGAAACAAATTTAGGCTAGCAATCCGCCTCGAACGGGTGCATTTTCCGCTCGCCTAAACCTTGCAATGCGATCGGTCAATGATGAATAAGGAAGAAGGAAGAGGGAAGAAGCCCGATGGAAGTCGGAAGAAGGAAGAAGGAAAAATAAAGAATGTTTGAATTTTCGACTTCCAATCCCCGATGCCCGATGCCCGATGCCCGATGCCCGATGCCCAATTCTCAATTTAACCTGTAATTTTCAGAAGATAAGAGGAAAATAAACGAGTGCCTCAGTATCAATTCACTCAGGCTAGACGCTACGATCCACAAGCGATCGCTCATTATTACCGCAACCGTCCTTGGAAAGCAATTTGGCGCGCAATTACCGTTATTTGGTCTTTTGCGGGCTTCGTGCTGGGGATGCTGTGGGACAGTTGGCAGCACGAAGTCGCAGCACACCAGCCGGAACGGGCCGCCCACCTGCGACAAATACTCACTCGCTTGGGCCCTACTTTCATTAAAGTCGGCCAAGCCCTTTCTACCAGACCGGATTTGATCCGCAAAGACTTTCTCGAAGAATTGATCAAACTTCAGGATCAATTGCCGCCGTTTGACTCCGTGCGCGCTTTCGAGATTATTGAAGCGGAACTCGATCGCAAAATTAGCGAAACCTACAGCGAAATATCTCCCGAACCTGTGGCCGCGGCAAGTCTCGGTCAAGTCTACCGAGCTCGCCTCCTCACCGGGGAAGCAGTAGCAGTCAAGGTTCAGCGACCGAATTTGCTGCCAGTCTTGAGCCTGGATCTTTATTTAATGCGCTGGGCCGCTGGATGGTTGGGCCCCTTGTTGCCGCTGAATCTCGGTCACGACCTTTGTTTGATCGTCGATGAATTCGGTATCAAATTGTTCGAGGAAATTGATTATCTCAATGAAGGACGCAACGCCGAGAAATTTGCTACAAATTTTGCCGACGACCCGACAGTAAAAGTTCCGAGCATTTACTGGCGCTATACTTCAAACTGCGTTCTCACTCTCGAATGGATTGAGGGCATCAAGCTGACAGATATAGAACGTGTTAAAGCCGCAGGTTTGGATACCGATAGTTTAATTGAAGTCGGAGTCCGCAGCGGTTTGCGACAGTTGCTGGAACACGGATTTTTTCACGCTGACCCCCATCCGGGAAATCTGTTTGCCTTAGCGGACGGCCGCATGGCTTACATTGATTTTGGGATGATGGATCAGATGGAAGAAACAACTAAAGAAACTTTGGTTGATTCTGTCGTTCATTTGATCAACAAAGATTACTTAGAGTTAGCCAAGGATTTTGTCAAACTTGGCTTTTTGACACCAGATACAGATATTATGCCGATCGTCCCGGCGCTGGAATCTGTACTCGGCGATATCGTCGGCGAAAAGGTGTCAGATTTTAACTTCAAGACGATTACAGACCAGTTTTCGGAGTTGATGTACGATTATCCTTTCCGGGTGCCGGCGAAATTTGCCTTAATTATTCGCTCTCTGGTGACAGAAGAAGGTTTGGCTCTGACGCTGAATCCGAATTTCAAGATAGTCGAGGTGGCGTATCCTTATGTAGCGCGGCGTTTGTTGAACGGAGAATCTCCGGCACTGCGGCGGCGTCTGATTGAGGTATTATTCAAGGATGGCAAATTCCAGTGGAACAGGTTGGAGGACATGATCGCGATCGCCCGATCCGATCGTAGTTTCGACTTGCTACCCACAGCACAACTAGGCTTGCAATTTTTGCTGTCAGAGGAAGGGTCGTTTTTGAGACGCCAGCTAATGTTAGCTTTGATTGAGGACGATCGCCTCCACACCGAAGAAGTTCGCAGCCTCTGGAACTTAGTCAAGGAAGATTTGCAGCCCGGTCGCCTATTCAACGTTGCTCTAGGGGCTTTGACGGAGTTTTCCACAGCAGGAGCAGCGGCGCTAACTCGCTTTTAATTAGAAGGAAGAAGGAAGTTCGGCAACGGATTCGCTTTCTGAGGATGTAACGGATGTAACGGATGTCAGTCCGATGTCCGTCGGAAGAAGGAAGAAGGAAGAAGGAAGAAAAATAATTCTACTCTTCCCAATTCCCAATTCTCAATTACCCATTCCCAATTCCCACTTCCCAATTACCCATTCCCAATTACCCAAATTACCCAAATTAAGGAATTATTCGTGTATTATTTTCCAGAACCTCCCTATTTTTTAATGTCGGCTGGACTGCTAGCAGGGATGGCCTCCGGTGTAGCATTTGAAGCAACTCTCAAACAATCCGTACAACAGTGGTCTAAAAATCGTTCTACCCGCACCTTGGCTAACCTGCCAAGGCTGCAATTGGTCATACCTTTTCTGGGAATGGCTGGCGGTATTTGCGTATTTTTAGCTTCTGGAATGGAGATTTTTGGCTTCCCCAAACTACTTTGTTATGCCCTAGCTTTGCCACTGACGGTACTCACGGGCTGGCTAGTTTGGACTCAGCTAGGTAAGCTTTTGATCGAGTTAGAACGCGGAGGTTCCCAAGCGCTGGATCTGGATTCTTTTGAACAATGAAAGTTAACTATCAACCTCTTTGATGAAAAGCAAAGGGGTTGATAGTTATCTAGGATTATCCTAATTTGAGGCTTTTGGAACTGCCGAGAACGCAGAGGAAGAGAAAGAAGAGGATGACAACTTAGGCAAGAATTTGTGTAAAAATTTTTAAATCTAAAATCTAAAATCTAAAATCCAAAATCGAATGAGTATTGTAATGGTTACGGGTGCGGCGGGATTTATTGGATCTAACTTAGTAGAAACTCTTTTAAATCGAGGCGAGACGGTGATCGGTGTTGATGAGTTCAACGATTATTACGATCCGGATCTCAAGCGCAAGAATATTGCACGATTTGAAAAGTATCCGGGTTTTGAATTGGTGGAAGGCGATATTTTGTCTCAAAATTGGCGAGGTCTTTTATCCGATGTTAAGGTAATATTTCATCAGGCGGCGCAAGCAGGAGTTCGTGCTAGCTGGGGCGACGGTTTTCGCAGCTATACCGAACGCAATATTAACAGCACTCAAGTATTATTAGAAGCGGCCAAAGATGCGCCAAGATTGCAAAAGTTTGTTTATGCTTCTTCTTCTTCAATTTACGGCAATGCTGAATCTTTTCCCACGAATGAAAATGCTTGTCCGCAGCCGGTTTCTCCCTACGGAATTACGAAATTAGCCGGTGAACGTTTGTGCGGGCTTTATTACAAAAATTTTGGCCTTCCGACTACTTCGCTGCGCTATTTTACTGTTTACGGGCCCAGACAGCGCCCCGATATGGCTTTTCACAAGTTTTTTAAGTCGATTTTGTTTGATGAGGCGATTTCTATTTTCGGCGACGGATTGCAAACGCGGGATTTTACGTTTATCAGCGATTGCGTTGCGGCGAATTTAGCGGCGGCTGAGGTTCCAGAAGCTGCGGGGGAAGTTTTTAATATTGGTGGGGGAAGTCGGGTAGTTTTAAAAGAAGTTATTGATACAATACAGAGGATAGTCGATCGACCTATTCGGATAGATTTTAGCGAAGCTGCGAGGGGAGACGCGCGGCACACTAGCGCGGATGTGTCTAAAGCCAAGAAAATCTTAGGTTATCAGCCGCAAGTGGGCCTAGAAGAAGGATTAAGGCGCGAATGGGAGTGGATTCAGTCTTTATACAGTTAGATGCTATCTATCCCACAAATTCCGCCACTTAAATTGAACATTATTAACTTTTTGAATTACCCAACTTTTGAGATTTCTCCCCAAGCGAACCAACAAATTTGGAGGCGCGAGTTTTGGGGGTGTTTCCGGCGAATTCAAATATCGGTAGTGCAGGAAAACCTCTCGATAAGGAATCTCAACATCTTCGCCAGCACACAAGCGAGTAAACTTTGCAGCCGAAATACTCATGTAGTGCAAGTAAGTCAACCGTCGCCCTTTGTCATATAGAACATAATCTATCACATCAAATTGAGAAGACCCATGATTTCCCGTTACCAGTGCAGGTTGATGATAAGCAAAGTTGTAAAAAGAGATGCCGCTACGAGCGACTAAATAGTTAAATAAAGGTTGGTCAGTTCCCCGCAAAGACAAAATTTCTGCTTCGCCTGAAGTTAATTTATCTAAAAGCTGCCTTGAGTTATTTCGATTTAAAATGCCTTTTTTTGAAGCAAACCAACCCGCACAAAAAATATGAGATTGCACTTGGTTAATGTTCAAAATATTGGGCAGTTTCTCGGAGGATAAGTCAAATACATAATTAAGGTCTGATTTGTATTGAAAATCGTTGGCTACCCAATCAAACTCATCAAGTTTTTGATAGATATAATCTAGAGAACCCATCAACAGAGTGTCGCAGTCAAAATAGACAAATTGGTCAAAAGGGCCGTCAAAACAGCAAAATTTTCGGTGCATCCCCAAACAGTGAACTTGCTGCCAACCTTTGGCTTGCCAAACTTTTTGAGCCTTGCGGTGAGATGTCCAAGCTTGAGCCGCAAAGTTTTCCCAAAAATCGATGGAATCGGTATTGTCAAACAGTGTGACATTGTGTAGGAGGGAAATGTGCGATCGCACTTTTTTCAAGTTATCATCATAGGGAATGATGCAAACAGGAATATTTTTTGCCCCATTGACTTCAAGACTGTTCAATAAAGCGACTAAGTGGTCAAAAACAACATCATTTGCCAGAATATAAATGCCATTGGTCATCAGATTTTATATTTTAGATTGAATAATTCTACTCGTTACTAGGTGCGGCCTGTAAACCAGTTAATTTCTTATTCCGCGTGGACTTAGTTTATGTGATCGCATTGCTGGTAGCGATTGAAATCGACGTGTGACTACAAACAATATTATTTATCCAGGCAAATATCTAAATATTTTTTGCAATAAATTTTGTTTTTCCTCTTCCTCATTGAGATAACGATAATGTTTCCAAAGTTTCCAATAAGGGCTACCAGATTTAATTTGAATTCCAGCCCAGTGAAGATATTTTAACCTTTTACCTTTGTCATAAAGAACATAATCTATTTCCTGAAAATGCTTGGAACCAGCCCAGCTTCCAGGTTCGGTTGCTGAATCTTTAACCAGATTGCAGCGCTTGGGAATTAGTTTAAGAATGATATAATTTAGTAGAGGTTGGTCTGTGACATTTTGAGTAAAGTCAAAATATTCTCGATGCTGCGAACATTCTCGCAAAATCTCATACATTTGCGATTCTGTAATAGTTCCTTTTCTGGAGGCCCAAAAACCGCTGTTGAAGACATCTTGAAGCTGTGAGTCTGTAAAAATATGCTGTTCTTTTACAAGTGGTGAAAATACATTTCGCAGTTTTTCGCTGAGGTGGTGGTAGTCGCAGCAAAAAAAGTCTACTTCTGATAGTTTGTTTAAGTTGGCTGCGATGTCTTCAAAGACGATGATATCGGTATCGATGTATAGAAATTCGTCAAGCGGGCCAAACCAGGCGGCGAGTTTTCGCATTTTGTTAGGCAGTGCTAAAAAGTTGCGATCGAACATTTGACCAATTTCCCTGGTAAACTGTTCGACAAACTCCAGATTTGGGAACAATCGCACCCCGTGGAGACGGCTGAGGGCGGCTGCGACTTGCTGATAATTGTCGTCGAAGGGAATCAGAAAAACAGGTATTTGACAATTATACAGACGTATGCTGTTTAAAAGGGCGATCGCGCTTTCGAGCACTTTATCATTCGCAACAATATAAATACCGCGACTCATACATTTATCCTCTGAGATTTAGTTTTAGTTTTCTGAAAATTCTGTTGAAAAAATTAGGACTTTCACTATATGACCTAGAAGGTGCTGTAAAAACGGGCCGCTTTTCAGGTTCGTGCAAGTAGCGATAGTGTAAAAATAAATCTCGGTAGGGAAACTCAATATTTTCGCCTAGGCATACTGCTTCAGTAATACTTGGAGGAATTCCAATATAATGAATATAGGTGAGTCTATTACCCTTATCGTATAGAATATTATCTCGTTCTTCAAAATGTTTTGAAGTCACAGAAGACCCAGTTCTTTCGCTGTCTGGCAAATGATAAGCAAAATTATAAATTGGAATACCAGACCGCATAAACATATAGTTTAAAACTGGTTGGTCGCCGGTTTTGTAAAGAATTTCTGATTCTCCTTCCTTGAGCTTAGACAATAACCACTCTATTTTTTCCTGGTCAAACAAACCTCGCTTTGAACCGTAAAATCCCGAACAAAATATTTCTGATTTAAGTTGCTGCTGTCCAAAAACATTAAAAAGTTTTTGTGAGTCAATATTATAGACCTTCTCTGGATGATAAAATTGAAAATCGTATACCACACAATCATAATCATTCAACTTCTGAAAAACCCCGTCTAGTGAATTCATTAATAATGTATCAGCATCCATATAGACAAAATTATCAAAAGGGTTGTCAAAGGCACAAAAACGCCGATGTCCACCATAAATTCTGTACTTACGGTTTATACTTTGAGGACTTGCTGCTTGCATGAATTTGTCCCATCGCTGAATTGAGGCGCTATCTTCATAAATAAAGACGTTGGGACGGTTGACGATTCCAGCTTTGATTTCCTCTATCTGCTCGTCGAAAGGATAAATACAGACCGGAATATTTGAGCCTAAGATAACTTCAATACTGTTGAGTAAGGCAATTAATTGGTCATAAACTGTATCGTTTGCTAGCGTGCAAATTCCATTCATATTTAGTGAATAAATTGTGGTAGGGTGCGTCGCTTGTCGAATATTTATAAGTAGCGAGAATTGTTTGTAGCGACGCACCCTACAAGGGCTGACCGCTTGTGCGTCCAGGACTATCAAAGAAACCGGGTTTTTTGCTGTTTCTGTCGGTTGTAACTATTCTCGCAAAAAAAACCGGTTTCTGACCACCCGTGCGATCGCGAACTAATTAAAACACGATTGTCCAACCTTCGCGCTGTGCTTGTTGCTCAGTGTAGGACACGCCGTCAACTTTCAAACCTTCTTGATTTAGCAGCGTAATCAAGCCACCTTTTTTACTCAGTTGCACGTTTTGTGGCAAGGTAACTACCAGAGAAGCACCAGCAGCAACCGTACCGGAAAGGCTATGCTTGTTTTTTAACTTATCTGCGATCGACCATCCAGTCAAATCGATTGCATCCGGTGAAGCATTCAGCAGCGTTACGGTTTCCTTTCCAGCATCTTCACCCACAGGACTTACTAACGCCGCCACAATTCTGACAATGTACTCAGGTTGTGAAACTTTACCTGGCTCGACTTTGACAGGAGGTTGGCCGGGAATGGGTGCGGGTATAGTATGGATGGGCTGTCCCAAATCGTCGTCAGAGTGCCAAGTTTGCGATTGAAACTTCAGAAAAATGCCTATCCAGCGGTTCTCTGACGGGAAGTGTACCAGCATTCCGCCGTCTTGCCAAACGCCGTTATCTTTGGCAAACCTGCCGGCATTCCCCTGATTCATGTGGATGTCGTGAATGCCGTTACCAGGCAAAAAGCCGAAGATTTTGTCTTTGATGGTTTCCGGCCCCCATTTCTCGCCGAAAGCATAGATATGAGCTGATTCATCCGACATTGCCCGCTGCACGTATTTGTCAATTTTCTCGTTTAAGTCATTATCCGCACCAGGTACATCGAAGGGTAGAGGTATCATTTTAGTGCGATCGAACAAATTACCGCGAATAAAATCAAGTGCCAAACCACCCGGCTTTCTCTCCAGTTCCTTGAAGCCCAAAGGCAAATCTGCCAAATCTGCCAAAATGGGATAAGAGAAATTTTCATCAACCAAATACTCTAATTCCGACGGTTCTAGCTTCGATTTTACGTTGATAGCAATTCGGTAGTCTGTATCTTCCGAAACTAAGTGAACTTGGTAATGAGCATTAGACGTAATCGCCAAACGCCGTCCCACAGGACGACCTTTTAAAACACCGTAATTCTTTAAAGGCACAAGCTTCTCCTCGGTACTTCAAAATATACAACATACTCTACAGGAGCGATCGTACTGGCCAGTGAAGCCGCCCCTTCATCCTGTCACCCCTTCCCCCTAGAACTTCTCATAGAAATCGGGGTTTTTGCTTTTACGAATCATTAAAATTTATTTCCTAAGATACAAACTTAGACAGCCAATTGAGCAGGTTGAATTCGTGGAGAATGATTTATTTTATTGACCTAATATTTATTTTGAAATAAAAGTCAATTTTAATAGCTCTCCGGCCTTCATGACAAAGGAAAAGTGCAGAGGGCTAAAACATAAAAGGCATCGCGCGAGACTACAGCACAAAACCGGAAATTGGAGACTACGCCCAATCCACAGCTACGCGAAAACCGATATACGATTCGCGGTTGCCCACCGAGCCCCTGACACGATAGGCACTGCGACAACTCACCGCATGGCTGGCCCAGGAACCGCCACGCTGCACTCGGAAATTATCTCTACCAGTTTCTTCCCAAGAACTTCCGTCAGTTGGTGCGCCCTCATACCTATCGTGCCATTTATCGCTGCACCACTCCCAAACATTGCCGTGCATATCGTACAGTCCAAAGGCATTGGGAGGAAAACTCCCGACATCGGTTGTTTTTCCGCGGCAAAGTCCTTTGGGGGCGTTTGCCAAGGGGTAGTGTCCGTTATAGTTCAATGGCACTGAAAAAGTGAACTCAAAAAAATCTGTAAGGCAATATATATATAGATCATTGCCTTACAAACACAAAA
>NZ_JAUBUI010000144.1:0-7538 GCF_036705385.1 Microcoleus sp. B3-A4
TTTAATAATTTTAGGAATCGCGTATTAGCTTGCTGGTCTGATTAGATAAACTTATAACCATAAGTTCAGGAGAGCCGATAAAACTATCTCAGCCGTGATAACTCTGGCTAACTTCCTCCACAGATAAACTTAACGCCTTCGCCACCTGTTCGGCACTCAAACCCATTCCCAACAACCGGGGAATTGCATCCCTTCTTGCCTGAAATTCAGCTTTTCGTGCCTGTTCTGCACTCTCGGCTTGCAACCTTTCTTGTTCGGCTCTTTCCCGCTGTTGTTCCCCTCGCAATCTCTCTAATTCTGCTCTTTCATCGCCAATCAACAGCAAATTACCTTCCTCGTCCCACCAACGCAGCCAAAGCATGGTTTGATTTTGATAACTGCCTTGCCAAAGTCCCAATTCTATGCATAAAGATGCAATGGGAAAATGACCGCGTTGATTTAGTTCTAACAGTTGATAATACCCCTCCATCAACCGATAAACTTCTAATCGACCGCTGTTAATTTCATAGATGCCGTAATAGGGAATTCGCATCACCTGTTCGTACACCCAAAACTTGCCCGGTTTCGTTATTACCCCTTCATCAGTGCGAGATAAAGGAGTACGATCGCGCTTCATCACCGTTCCCGCTCGCAAATTCCAAAGCAATTAACGGTGCTATGTGTTCCCGCCACAGCACGTAGGAACGCCGCATTTGACCGTCTACATTAGGAGGTACATTCGGAACATAAAACCAATCAGGAGCTTCTGCACCTTGTTCCGGCGGTTCAGTTTCTCGCCAGTAAATGCTGCAGTCTTGACCGATCGCATATTGTCCGTCAGGATGCCGTTCCTGCAAAATTTGCCTGATCGAATCAGTTAAAATTAAACTTTGCGGATGCTCCTGAAAATTTTTCACAAAAGTACCGTCTGACTCTGGTAATTGAGTGTGGTCTGGAAAAGCAGGAGGTAGAACAACGCGGTCAATGCTGTGGGTCATAATTCCCTCCGAGGTCTTACATAATTGATAATTAGTAATTGGTAGTCAGTAACAGGACGCTGGGCGCGAGGGCTTAGAAACCCGGTTTCTTCATGTATCTGTCGTCGTTCAACCAAGATTTATCGTAGAAACCGGGTTTCTTTTCCTAAGTCCTGCGTAATCAAGAAGAAAGCGAGTAATTTTGAGTTTAAATTATTAAGTTTTTAACTTAATAATTTTTCACTGACAACTCAACACTCTTTCACTTAAAACTTTCCTTAAGGTTTCGGTAGCGCACCTTCTGGACTAGGAGAAGCAGCCGGTTCGGGAGTCGTCGTAGCCCCAGGAGAAGGCGAAGGAGTCCCACTAGCTAACTGATTAATTTGGTCTTTATAGTTAGGAGGAGCTAACTCAGTAGCTCGATCGAACAGCGTTTTTGACTCATCTGTTTTACCCTGTTCCTTCAGCACGATCGCCTTTCCTAAAGTCGGGCGAAAATCTTTGGGATTAGCCTTAGCAGATTCGTCGTAAATTGCGATCGCCTCCTCGTAGCGCTTCTGCACAGCATAAACCTGTCCCAAAATCAACTGCACTGAAGTTACATCCACACTTTCCGGTTTCGCCAGATTTGCAGCCGGAGCCGCCTTCAGCGTATCTTGCAGCAGTCCGATCGCAGCTTCGGGCCGCTGCTGCACCAGCAGCAAATTCACCAACCCCTGCAAAGCCTTAATTTCCCCAGGCTTAGACGCTAAAATTGACCTGTAAGCTTGAGCAGCCCCTTCGCGATCGCCCGTGCGTTCCTTAGCCTGAGCCAGCAAAATCCCGTATTCAGTAGTCTCAGGATTCAGCGAAGCCAACTTTTCCAAAGGAGCGATCGCATCCTTAATGTCGCCCACTCCTTGTCCGATCAACTCCAGTCGCACCTGCAATAATCCCCGCAAAGCCGTTACATTGTCAGGTTCTCGCTGCAAAACCAATTCGTATCCCCTAGCCTGAGCTTGCAGCAACTCTGATTGCTTCTCCCCTGACTGCGCCGTTTGAGTAGGCGTTGGAGTTGACCTACTTTGCGCTTGGCTGGCCTGGAGAATACTGTTTAAAATTGGCACAAGGGAAAATCCCAAAAAAGCGATGAGCGACAGCACCACCACGACAGTAATCAACCCACGACGCTTGTTTGCTTTTTCCATAATTCAACTATCCCAGCTTAAAATCTACTATTTTCTAAGAATTAAGGCTTCGCCCGGGGGCGTCTGCCACTTAACTAGATCCATGCAACCATAAAAGTTCTTAACTTCAAAGTCCGAACGGACAAAGCAGCCTTTTACTTGCAGCTAATATGGTAACAGACCCACAACTCCATGCTAGCTAAACAATTTTGGACACTCAGACCCGCAGCCCCAAGGACTGCGGTGTCTGTCCAATTTAGTCTGGTCAAGCTAAAAATTACCGAAAATATGGCGGATCAGGCCGTTAGGTAATTGGATTAAGTAAAATAGGCAAGCTGAATATCCTAAATGCTATTAGCCAGCAACTCCAGCTCAGCGCGATCGCAGGATCGATCGGTCAGCAACTGCCAAAGTCCTTGATCCCAAGGATTTTAGCAGCCAGCGAACCGATCGGCACTCGTAGCGTTGAAAGTTGGCGTTGACGGGTCACAACCAGACCTGCGGGCGCAAGCCCCAAGTCAGGTGCTAGTAGTTTTTAAAGCAGTTTCTTCAGTTTATTCCTAATTTCCCTTAAGGGATGTGTCTCCGCTGCAAGGAGTTTTTATGAACCCCTCTCCCAACCGGTCTTCCAAATCGTCCAAATCTACTTCAACTCGCAAGGCTCAGCCCAGCGAACAGGCCGTCAATCCGCCTAAAGATACAGATTCTATTCCTGAGACACCAGACGAAAGTTCGGTGCCTTCTGCGTCGGCTGCACCTGTTGACCAAAATCAACCGGCAACGCCAACAGACGCCCCAGCGTCCAAGGATAGGCTGCAACGACCACGCTACAGTTCTGCCCTCGACAAGGACAAAACAAACCCACCAGACCAGCCCAGCAATGCTCCTGCACCCCCGGCGCCAGCAGCGTCTTCGACACCTGTCAGCGATACTCCAGCCCTAGGAGTTGCACCGCCCGCAAACGCCGAGCCACCCGCTAACGAAAGTCCGGCCGATGAGGACATACCCTCCGTCATGCGCCAACATCCCATTCCCCCCCCCAGCGAACCCAGACAGTACCGAGCTGTTGGTTTGGTGCGGGGCCGCTACACGCAATCAGAAGAGCAATTCACCCGGGGTATGCTGATAGCTGCCGACGGAACTGCCATTGACGCCGTTTTGCTGGGTAGAGTCATGAGTTTAGTCAAAAATCACCTGGATCTGGAACAAGAACACCTGTGGGTGGTCTATCCCCGCACCAGGCAAGAAGACGGCAACTTGCACGCCCAGATTATGGGAGTTTGGGAGCCGGAAACGCTCAAAAAACCTCCCGAACCGTCCTCTGATGAGGAAAATCAGGAAGCAGCGGAGATTGAGGCTAGTGGCGAAGCATCGACCGCATCTTTGCCACCCTCGGAACCTGATGTTGAAGATGGCTATTTTTCGATTAGAGGTGAGGTTATTTACCAATCCCAAGACGAAGAAAAGTATGTCATCGTCAAAATCAAGCAAGCTCCCCGCAAGAATGACGACAAGATGAAGTTTTTTAAACTGAAACTCAAGGGAGATTTAGCAACAAAAGCGATCGGGTTTTTTTGGGATTTCCACGTCAAATTGAAAGCTGACAGTCTGATGATTGAGCAGGCTAATAATATTGGTGCCCTGCCGATTAAAAAGCGGAAATTCCCCCCCGGCGGCGGCAAGCCCGGTGGCTTCAAAGGAGGAGGAGGGAAGCGTCCGTTTACTCCTAGGCCCAGCGGTGACGGTGCTCCTGTAGGGCGTCCTACCATCAAGTCCGCAGCAGCAGCACCACCGCCTGTCCCAAAACAACCTCTTCCTAAGCCGGTTAAGAAGCCTAAGCCGATCGAGGAATGAACCAATTTTAGATTTTAGATTTTAGATTTTAGATTAGTGTGTCCAAGACTAATTTACAACCGCTAAATCGCCAATCTAAAATCCTTTATTCGAGCCGGACTTGTGCGCCCCACAAATCTTGGGGGAGAAATACTCTGTCGGTGGGTAGGGGAGCAACTGGGGCCGTGAGGGTAAATTGACCCGCTTCAATTTGCTGCTTCAATTCCAATGCTACTTGCCGGGAGAGAAACATACTCGCAAGGGGGGCGGCCCGCACAGGTTTGCCCTCTATCAGGATGCGGCCAGTCTTTAATTGAGCATAGCTGACTAAACCGAAGGTCGGACGAACGCGCCGGGGGATAGAGAAATCTACCACCGGCGCTACTATTTTTTTGTCGGATACTGCACAATTGGCGACGACTGTTTCGTTTAAGACGGGAAAGGGGATGCCGACTCCCAGCATCAGGGATGGGCCGTAGTTTTTGAAGTAGCAGCCGCGCACCCATTTCGAGTTCATCTGTTTGGCGTCGCCGATTAGTGCGAGGGTGGCGGCCGGGCCGATGGGGGTGCGGTTGGGCTGGCGTTTTTGCAGCGGGAAGTGCTGAGTCCCTTCCCAGGTGATGTAGCCCTGAGCGCCTCCTAGGAAGATACGGGTGCCGATGCCGATGATTTGGAGGTCGGGGTCGTTGAGCAGGGGAGACATGGCTCCAAGGTTCGAGTAGACGGCGTTGCCGAGGTTTGGTTGCAGGGGTCCGAGGTAGGTGAACAGCGGGCGATCGCCCCCATTGACGCCAACAATAAAGTTTTGATATGCGTTGCGGGGATTGAATAAATAAAACTGGTTGATTGTATCGCGGGTAATCGTGGTTTCAAAGGAGGCGCGGGGGTAACAGTCTGTTACCTGCCCCAAGGCTCGCAACTGCACGGGTTTCCCAGCAATCAGGTCTTCGATGACGTGTCCGCCGCCCCGTTCCCGGGATTCTTCGCCGTCTTCGGCTACTTGGGTGGCTCCCAGGTACAGGTCTACTGCCCCGAAGCCGGAGTAGGCTAAAACGCCGTCTAGCCAGCACTGGCGGATTTTTATCGGCGGGTCGGTATGGCCGAGGTTAATGATTGCACCGGAGGATTCCATCGGCTCGAAGGTGCCTGCGGTAATCACATCGACTTCTTTGGCTGCTTGGGTAATGCTGGTTTCTTGAACTCTAGTTTTAAGTTCTTCGATTGTCCAGACGGTAGCTTTGCCTTGGCTGATTTTATCGTTGATTTCGTCGATCGATCTCATAAGACTATTTTAGATTTTAGATTTAGATTTTAGTGTGATGGAATGTCGATCGAGCGAATGCAGTGTTAGCGATCGACCTCCTTGTTGGTCTTCGCTATAAATTAGCTACAAACTCTGTGTTTGCAATTGCTGCCTCACCGACTGCCGCCAATACCGGACAATAGCATTATCGTCCAGAGTTTCTGACATTTGTACTAGATGATGATTCAGCAAAGTTGCAGGCAGAATTAGAAATTCGAGACTGTATTCGCACAAAAATATTATATTATATCTGGGATTTTTAAGTTGGTAAATTTGAATCTTTCCTCCCCTATACCGCCTACTTTAAATAATTTCTATATTATAAATTGGTAATCGATTCGATGAAACCCTGGTAACATCGATTTCAATGACTAAACCTGGTGGCGGATTGTTTAAAGTCTCATTTTTTTACAAAAAATACTGTCAATATTTTGCATATAAAAACATGAATGTGGTTCGCTAACTTGTTGTAAATCTGATAAATTTAAACTCATCGAACCAAATCCTTTAATTGTCAAGTCAACCTCTTTAGTTAATGCGCTAACGATATTTTTTATCGGGCAATATATGTTTTCGTGCAAGTCTGACGGCATCATGATTTATAGCACTCCTCGACTGTCAGGGAATTCAGAGGATCGGCGCTTTCCCGATTCTGCCAATAAGGTTCGATCAGTTTGCAAATTGATAATTGATAAAAGCACTCTTTGAGTATTTTTTAAACTACTGGGATTTTCAAGGGGTGCAACAGTCATCATCGAGCGATTTAAATTATTGATTTTCAGGAGTGTGGCTTTCGGTATTATTTGGGATTTCTAATTTTTTTTCGGGCAGGCTTTCTGGCTTGTTATGTGTTACTCCTAAAGATTCGTACTCCTCGTGAATAGCGGTATCGATCGCTGCTAGCTTTTTGGGATTGGTGTCCCACTGGTTGAGAATGTCTTTAATCAAAACTTCTCTAACCCAAACTTGAGCCACAACGGTGAGAGGAAGGGCAAGTAATAGTCCTAAAAATCCAAAGAAGGTGGCAAAGAATACTTGAGCTATTAAGGTAACAGCCGGCAGTAGCGCTACTTGCTGCGCCATAACGTAAGGGGTGAGGAGGTTGCTTTCAAATTGTTGAATTAGAAAGTAGAGGATGAACACAAAACCTGATTTTAAGGGAGAGTCTAAAAGTGCGATAGTCACTGGAGGAATGACACTCAAACCGGGTCCGATATTGGGTATTAAGTTCAGCAAGCCAGCTAAAACAGCGTGAGCTAGGGCTAGGGGAACCTGCAATACTGATAAACCAATTAGGCTGAGAAAAGTGATGACGCTCATGCTAATTAAAGCACCGATTACCCATCGACCGAGGGCTATTTCGCATTCATCTAAGATTCCCTCGATTCGCCGCCGATAAAAAGAGGGAAATAGTTGAATAAATCCTTTGCGGTAAGATAAAGGGTCTGCTAATGTCATCAAGGTCAAAACTATGACTAGCAAAAAGCTGAGAATAACGCCTAAGGTGTTGCCTACAAAGGCTCCTGCACCGCCGACGAGTTGATTGAATAGGGGTTGCAGTTGTTGGATAATGTCGTTAATATCAAGATTCGGTAGTCGCTGACCCATTTGTCCGGAAAAGCGAGTTTCAATCTGATCGATCCACTCATTTAATTTTGCTATTCCTTGAGGACCTCTTTGGGTAAGTTGTTGAAACTGTTGGGCAAAGGGTGGTACAATGATGAGGAATAATCCTACGAAGATGAGGACTAGGAAGCTAACAGATAAAAGTACGGCGATCGATCTTTTGAGTCCGAATTTTTGCAAGTAGCGTGCTAGCCTGTTTAAGGCGGTGGCTAAGACGACGGCGGCAAATAGCAGCAGTAGGGCCTGCCTGATTTGCCACAGGATGTAACAAGATGCGATGAGGGCTAATAAGCCCATCCACTGTCCTAGCTTCATTAGATTTTAGATTTTAGATTAAGGAATAGGGTATTGGGAATGGCTGCTTGCTAATTGCTCTGCTCCCCAGACGCGATGAATCGCCTCTATACAAGATACAGCAGATGCGCGCGATCGCATCTTTAATCAGATACCCCTACTCGGACATTAGCATAAGCAGCCACCTCAATTCCCTTTGGCGAACACCTGCTGCGCTGTCAGCTTCAATCCCGGGAAAGTTGGGGACTCAATACGCTGGCCTTCTCTGAACAGTTGGATTTGGTAAGCTGTTGCACATTTAAACTGTGATACAAGCATTACCCTTATTTTTGATTTTGCGACCCCATTTAATTATTAATT